>JACCSN010000224.1 GCA_013812985.1 Hyphomicrobiales bacterium
GCATAGGGAACTCCGCTTCTGCTTAGCGGTTAGCAAATAGGCGACAACGCGCCCAAGCGACAGGGCAGCGAGCCGCGATGCAGGATTTGGAAAAGCGGCTCGATCGCCTATATGCAGGCGAGACGGAAATCGTGACGGCACCGGAGTTCGAGAGGCTGTTTGCCGAAGTCGGACTGTCAGAGGATGCTAGGAAAGCCGCCGCTTTCGCCCTTGCAGAAGGCAAGGGATGTAGCGTCCGGTTCATCGGCACGGAAGCGTTCTATGCCGCGTTCATTTGTAAGGCGAACGCCCGTCAAAATTCAAACTGAGACAGTGTCCTCGGTCGGACATGCCGTGCGAAGCTGGTTGAGCAGCGAAGAGGCCGCGCCATACGCCAAGAGCCGCGTTGTGGTTGATGGGCCCTGGTCCGCGCGGATCCGGGCGCTCAGTCAGACGAAGCACTAACCGAGAGCTCCGCAATGGCCACAATCCAAGCCGTTGGAGGATATCAGCTCGACGCCAATGCGCCGGGTGCGCTGCTCGACGTTGTGCAAGCGCAGCCGCGTTAATTGTTCAAGCACTTGTGCGCAGGATTGCGCTTAGCATCTGGCTAGACCTAAATTCATGAATAAATTCAGCTAGATACGTCGAGTTCTGGCGGATGGGGTGGGATTCGAACCCACGAGACGGTTGCCCGCCCGCCGGTTTTCAAGACCGGTGCCTTCAACCGCTCGGCCACCCATCCTTAGAGCGATTTCAACGAGATAATCCGGAGCGGGGAGGGTGGCAAGGTGCCAATGCCACCCTATTGTCACCCTGCTTGTCGCTGGCGAGCCGCAAAACGTTTGTCGATGCGTTCCGCTGCCTCGCGCTGCATCCCGTCTGTCGCGTGGCTGTAAACGTCCGTCGTCACTGACACGCTGGAATGCCGGCGCGCACCTGGGCGACCTTCGGATGGATGCCCGCCTTGAGCAGCCGTGTGAAGTGAACATGCCGGCCGGCGTGGGGACTGAACCCGGCCACGCCGAGGGCCTTCGCCATGACCGTGACGGCCTTCGTGAAATTGCGAGGCCGCCAGAGTTCGCCTTCGATAGTCGGGAACACGAAGGCGTCAGGTGTCCAGCCCAAGCCAAGCGCCAGACGCGCTTTTTTCTGTTCCAGTTGGTGTGCGCTGAGAACGCGCGTCGCCTTCGCCGGAAGATCGATCGCCGCCGGCCGGCGGCGGTCTTCACGTCCTTGAGCCGGAGCCCGCCGGCTTTCGTTTCCTCGACGGTTTGCAGGATTTCCACCTGGCCGGCATCGAAGTCGAGATTGCGCCACCGGAGCGCCAGCAACTCGCCGCGACGGATGCCGGTGGCAAGGGTGGTGAACAGCGGAGCGTGCAGCAGCCGGTCTATGTGCCGGACAGCGCCGACCGGCTCGCCGAGCTAGGCTTCGTCGCCACGACAAATCCGATGGGCGCCGGCAAGTGGCACCCTGACCTGAACCGATGGTTCGCGGGCCGGGACCGTTTCATCCTCGCCGACAACGACAAGCCGGGCCGCGTTCACGCTCACGACGTGGCGCAGCACCTCAAGCCGATTGCCACAACCGTCCGCGTCGTGGAGTTTCCTGGCCTGCCCGAAAAAGGCGACATGTCGGATTGGCTCTTCGGGCTGAAGCCGTCAGGCACCGGGGGGCTTCCGATGAATCCGGCAAAGCTTCGTCGAAGAGGCCGTCATAGACAGTCGCGCTGCCAAGGCCGAAGCTGTGATGGAGGATCGTGCGCGCCAGCGTATTTCCCGAGCGCGGGAAGGTGCCAGCCAGATGATCAAGAGCTCACTCCGGCTCCGCGGGGAGAAAGGAGTAACCGAACCTTTCGGCGAGGTGGCGGTAATGCTCTGCCCGCAAAACCTCATCGCTGAAATCAGCGTGGAAGGGGCGGCGCTGAAGGGGTTCGATCTTCTTTGATCGGGCCGCCCTCCCACTGTTTCCACTCAGCCTCGCCTTGCTGAACGTTTCCAGAGCCGCGGGATCGAATTTCAATCGAAGCCTTTCACAAAGGATCAGGAGGGTTCCTGCCGGGTCACGTGTGAAATCCTCGTATCTGACAATACTTGTGTTCTCAAAGTTAGAGAGAAAGTGCTCTACCTTTGAGCAATACTCGTCGAAAGAAGAAAGGAATCGATGGAAATCGTTATCGATCATACCCAACCAGGCGTCTACCGGGTCTCGGATAGTGCAGGCTTCCGACAGCTCGTAACCCGCGTCTCCAAGCACGTCGCGAATAGCTAGACGCCCTGTTGCATGCTTCCCTAAATAATCCGAATGGGCATGATTACGAATGACAATTATACGTTCGTTACGCTCGGCGATGGCCAGGAATACCTTCATTCTTCTCAGAAACTCAGCCTTCAACTGCTTATCCGTGAATTTTAGGCCGACGCCACTCGTCTGGACCACTTGAAAAACGTCGTAAGGATTCCATAGGCCGGTCATCGTTGTCGGGTGCAACTCTCCCGCAAGCACCACGCTCGGTAACGCCGCGAGGCACTTGCTGATGACGGTTCCCCCTGAGGACGAGAGATGATGTATGATGCGGATGACCGCCATATCAAGCTTCACTCCGCCGTGCCAACAGCATGGGACAGCTCTCCTGCGATCGCCGCGAGACGATGGACGAGAAGGTGCGCGTCGACAATCTGTTTGCACCGCTGGTCGACCCCGGCCACACCCGTGGCCTCGAAGTGCTGCGACGCCTGCTGGATTACGGCGACCAGCGGCTGCGGGCCGGAGGGATCGTAGCAGATTACGGGAAGCTGGCCCCAGCCTCCCGACGGCGGCATGGGACCCGTAAGACCGGCGGCCAGCGCCACGACAGGAACGACCCCCATCAGTAGCGCGTCCAGCACGGGAGCCGCGATTTCCGTCGAGGCGGCGAGATAGAGGCAGACCTTGTAAGCGGCAAGGATCTCGCATGCGCCAAGCGCCCCGTTCGCGCCCAATCTCGCGAGCTCGTCGGTCCGCCAGAGATCGATCCCATAGCCGGCGTCGGCGAGCTGGCTGGCGGCGGCTTCGACCTTGCTGCTCGGCTCGCCGCTCTCGACCAGGAGGCAGACCCGGTCGTTGCGCTCCGCGCCGCGCCGCACCGCGCCGAGCGCCGCGCCTTCCCGGTTGATGGCCATGCTGAGCACCGCCTGCTTGGCTTCCGCTATACGGCCGTCGAGATTGTTCAGATAGCGCCCAGCCTGCGCATCGGTGGGAATAACGAGATCGAAGATGTCGCTCAGTTCGCGCTTTGCGATAAACGCCTGATGACAATTCCAGAACCAACCGATCGAGAACTGCGACGTAAGCTGGCGATCCAGAAGCGAGTCGGGCGAGGGGACGCCGTGGAGGCCGATGATGTCGACCCGGAGCGGCGAAGGGGCCTCGTTCCAAGCCGCCTCTGCGTCACCCGGCCCAAGGTCCTCCAGACGCAGCCCGGCGCCTTCCGCGACGGCGCGAACCGCGGGAACCTGCTCATCCCCGGCCCACACGAAAACATCCATCGGCAGGAAGGATGTCAGGTCGGGGATAGACACCTGTCCCTGGGAACGGACGAGATTGGGACGAGCCAACCTGTCCGCGTCGGCGATTGAGGCGGCGTGTTTCTCCTGCACATTGACGAGCTCCAGAAAGCACGCGAACTCGTTGCTGGTCTTCTGAGCCTCGTGCTTTCGGAAAAAGGCGAACGGCCATCCGGTGACATGCATGCTGGCGCCTTTCTTGGCCAGCCGCAGCCACAGGTCATAGTCCATCGTGTATTGAAGAGAGGTGTCCAGCCGCCCCCCGATCCGCTGCAGTGCCTCTCTCGCCACGAAAACTTCAGGCTGGCAAAAGAAATCCCTCTTGAGCCATTTCCCGAAAATATCGAGCAGCGCGCCGGTCTCCAGATGAGACCGCTGGCGCTTGGGGGTCAGGACCCGCTCAACCTCGCCTTCACGGTGGACCAGGCAGTGGCCAACGATCACGTCGCAGGCCGATCGTGAATAGGCGGCCGCCGCGGCATGAAGTGCGCCGGGCGCCAACATGTCATCGGTATTGAGCCAGCCAATCAGGTCGCCGGTCAATTGCTCGAAACCAAGGTTGAGCGCCGCGGTCTGGCCCAACTCCGCGACAATGATTTTGTCGATGCGGTCGCGATAGCGTTCCAGGATTGCAAGCGTCTCGTCCATCGAGCCGCCATCCACGACGATATACTCTAGGTTCGGATAGTTCTGATTGAGGATCGAGACGATCGCCGCCTCGATGTAACGACCCTGGTTCAGCGATGGCGTGACGATGCTGATGCGAGGCCAAGCTTCGCCGACAAGATCTGCTTTGAAGAACTGTTCGATGTTTGGAAATGGGGCGAACGGCCAGGCGATATCGTCCTCTGTGCGCGGCCAGAAAATCCGACCTTGCTCATCGATGTCCATCGAAGGAGTGCGAGAGAAATAGTATTGCGCATCGGCAAAATTGCCTGCTGCAAGCGCCGAGAATCCGGCGTTCAGTTGCGTGACACCATCCAGGGGTGCGAGACTTGCTCCCAAGAGGTTTAGCGCGCTCCGTCGCTGCTTCCAGAACCGGCCTTGAACAAGGTTTGCCGCCAATTGTGCTTGTGTGCCGGGATTTCCAGGCGCGAAAGCTACCGCACTGGCGAGGAACCGTCCCGCAAGCGCCTCGATCAGTTCGCGTTCGGCGCCAGGAGCCACGCTGAGATCGCAAGTCGAGAGGATCTTACGAAGTCCGGGGAGCACGACCTCATAGGCGTTAAGCTTGCATGCCAAGGCAATGATCTGGAGAGGTATTTCCGGACCGATCAAATCGACATGAGCTAACGCCTGCTCGATAAGAACGCGCAGCTCCGGCTGGCTAAACGCGGGGCTAGGGCCGCCGGACTGCAGCTGCAGCCGCTTTCTGAAGTACTCCTTCGACAACTCGGCGTCGCCCTCGCGCGCCAGAACTCCAAGCGAGACACGATCCGCCCCGCTGAAGCTCTTCAGCTGTGCCGCGACATCCCCCAGAGTGCGGATCGTGTTTTCGTCCGACGAATCTACATCCAAAGCGGCTGTAGCATGTCGGTAGGCCGTGACGGGTCGACCTGCGGCGGCCGCCGCATAAAGTGCGGCCCGATGCAGCTGCAGGGCATAACCTTGTGGCTCTCCGAGCGATTCTTCGGCAATGGCGAGTGCAGTGTCGAATCGGTTTGCCGCCAGGCAAATACGGACGCTTTCCAAGGTGATCCCGATATCGGAGGGCAGGCTGTCATGCGCCGCCCGGGCAAGTTCCGCGGCGCGCGCGCTAACTCCCGTCGCGTTATGGGCTTTTGCCAGATCGATGAGCAGGAAGGGATTGTCCGGATAGCGCAGGACGCCGATCTCCAGCGTGGACAGCGCATCGCCGCCGAGGCGCGCCTCGGAAGCCGCGAGCACCAGATAGGTGTCGGGAAATACGATGCCGCTGACGAGCATGCTTCGGGCCAGGTCCGCCGCCTCGGTGAGCGCGCCAGCCTGAAGCAGCTGATTGGCGAGCTGTTGCAGATCGCCTTCAGCGATACCCAGGGTCTGGTGCATCGGGTCGTCCGGAGCGCCGATCTCAATGGCGGCCGTGACGTGCTGGTAGGCGCTAAGCGGTCGGCCTGCTGCGCTGGCGGCGCGAACGGCGAGCCGGCGCAGATCGAGATCGCGACCGCGTGGCTCTCGCAGTCCCGCCTCGATCATGGCCAGCGCCGCTTCATGCTTGCCTGCGGCGATTGAAAGATGAATAGATTCAAGCGCGATGCCGATATCGGCGGGCAGGCTGGCATGCGCAGCGCGCGCAAGCTCGTCAGCCCGCTCCGCGTGCCCCAACGCGTGGTGAGCCTTCGCCAATTCGATCAACAAATAGGGGTGATCCGGGAAGCTACGAACGCCGGCCTCAAGGGTCGCTAGGCTATCGCCCCCGCATTTCCGATCGGCATCCGCGAGCACGAGGTAGGTCTCGGGAACGGCGATGAGGTTGGCGAGCATGGTCCGAGCCAGCTCGGCGGCCTGCATCGGCTCGCCGGCGTGAAGGAGGTGGCTAGAAAGATGCTGCAGGTCGCCGGGAGAGAAACCCAGCCCGCGGGCAATGATGGAAAGCTGGTCCGCGGAAAGCTTGGCCCCGTGATTGACCGCAAGATCTTTCAGATGGAGCGCGGTCTCCTTATCCTCCGGGTTTATCTCCATGTCCGAAGCTAGGGGCTCCGCGCCAACGTTGCCATCCTCCGCCGCCTTTGCAAGCTTGTTCATGCAGGGCGACGCGCGCCGGACCAGATTGGCCGCACTCTCCCCGATGCGACCCGTTCGACATCGAACGCATGGACAACGGATTTGCTGCTCCCGCGACGCATGGGATTCTCCTGGACGCCTTCCCGGTTCCGCCTGCCTGGGCGAAAAGCCTTCTAGGCAGCCAAGCAGAATCCCGCAAGGATCGATGACGCCCGCGCTACCCGAACGGAAATAACCCTAGGGAGCCGCAACACACAAAAGGACCTCCTGCGCCTCGACAGGAGCCTTGTATTATTCGCCGCCTCGCAGCTCATGCGATTCGGCATGCAGGGCCAGATCATCGACCTCGCTCCAGCAATGGACAAGCCGCTCCAGAACAGCCCGCACTTCCGGGCTCAGCCCGCTATCGGGCTCCGCCGCGTCATAGAGAGCCCCCTTTGTCAAACGGCTGACGAGGCTCCGGCGGCCATCCCCCAGAGGAATTTCAGTGATCGCGGCCCCTTGCGGCGCGGAAATGCCGTCATCACCCACATGTCCCGTATGGATCCTAAGACAGCTCGGCCTGCCGCCTTCGGCAACAAGCTCGAAGCGCGATGACTTCGGCCCTGCGCTTTGTCTGAATCTTCCCAGTAGGACCAGCTCCAGGGCGTGCTTGTCGCCCTGCGATGTCCGACCGACCACTCGAATATTTCGGCCGCCGGCCGCCGACCCTCGTTCCACGTCCTGCTTCAGCGGCGGGCGGGAGACCTGCTCAGGTATATCAATCGTAGCCGTCGTCCTTAACTCCAGTTTGGCAGCGGGAAGGAGATCACCGCCCCGGATTCCGGACCAGTAGCCGTAAGTGTATTCCTCCCAGCCCTGCGTCGCAGCCGCGAAGGCAGAGGTCTCGCCGCCCGGGCTGGTGATCTTTATCTCGATGCGCTCAATATGAAGATCAGCAAATTCCGGCAGGCCGCTCGCCGGCTCGACGAAGAGGCGATAGGCGTCGCCGTGCCTGACCGCATCCTGCTCCAGATGCAATTGCTCGAAGCCTGAAACGCCGCGAAGGGCGACTTCCTGGGTCGCGCCCTCCCAGAGGGCCGAGTCCGCCGGTGCGATCCCAATTCGAAGCCGCACGGCTCTCGCGGCGCGGAACGAAAGTTCGGCCGAGATATGATCGCCGCGTCGGATGCGGCCGCCCCGCAGCTTGAACACAATCTCGCAGGAATCATGTCCGCGCGTCCCAGCGATGCGCCAATGGAAATGATCCCGGATCTCGCACTGGCCCCAAGCGGCGGGTGAGGCGACATCAAGCCCGGCACCGCGCCGGTGGAAAAGATGATGGCGACCGAGACGCCTCAGCACGTCGTGCTGACCTAGCGAAGGGACCCTTGCCGGCTGCGCTCCCAATGGCCCATGGACAACCGCACATTCCGGAAAGGCGGTGCGGACATGACCGAGGGTCCATACCACCTCGCCCGAGATTTCTGGGCCGCCGGCAATATTCACGATCTCGTCGCAGCTCACGAATTTCGAATAGATGTGCTGGGTGACGGACCAGATGATATCGTTCAACTTTTCAGCCGAGGATTCCTCGATGAATGCCTCCCAGGCGCAATCAAACGCTAAATTGGGATCCGAATGCTTGACCTTGCTTTCCAACCAAAGCAGGTAAGATGGATCGAGAAAATTCCAGAAATCCTCATTTCCGACCGCATAGAGAGCATTTCCGTTTGTCAACGGCGGTCGGATTCCAGGCCAGCGGGGCGGCGTAAAAGCAGGCCAATGGTTTGGGCAGGACGATTTGCAAAGGGGCCAACGGGGCCCTTTTGCAGATGGTCGCGCTTCGGATCAGGTTGGGGTGATCTCGCCGGTGTCCGGATCGACGATCTCGGCAATGGCCTGGTTTTGCTCCGCCCTGGCTGCGGAGCGGCTTCGGCCGGCGGATTGCTTGAGACGATAGCTGTCGCCGTTCATGGTCAGGATGCTGACGTGATGCGTGAGCCGATCGAGCAGCGCACCGGTGAGGCGCTCCGACCCCAGCACCGACGTCCAGTCCTCGAACGGCAAGTTCGAGGTGATGATGGTCGAGCCGCGCTCGTAACGCTGCGAGAAGGTCTCGAACAGCAGCTCCGCTCCTGTCGGTG
>JACCSN010000261.1 GCA_013812985.1 Hyphomicrobiales bacterium
GGAAGCGACTAACAGCACCGTCATGCGCCCACTTCAGACTGTTTGGGCGCATGAACATGTAGGGCCCGCACGGCAGCGACGACCTTCTGCGCCGCATCGTCCAGATCATCCGCCGCGATCACGTTCAGCCCGCTCTCCCGCAAAATCGCCTTTCCCTCGTCCACATTCGTCCCCTCCAGCCGCACCACCAGCGGCACCTGCAGCCCCACCTCCTTCACCGCCGCGATCACCCCCTCCGCGATGATGTCGCAGCGCATGATGCCGCCGAAAATGTTGACGAGGATGCCCTTCACCTTCGGGTCCGAGGTGATGATCTTGAACGCCGCCGTGACCTTCTCACGGCTTGCGCCGCCGCCGACATCGAGGAAGTTCGCCGGCTCCTCGCCGTAGAGCTTGATGATGTCCATGGTCGCCATGGCAAGCCCGGCGCCGTTCACCATGCAGCCAATGGCGCCGTCGAGCGCGATGTAGGAAAGCTCGTATTTCGACGCCTCGATCTCTTTCGGGTCCTCCTCCGTCTCGTCGCGGAGCGCCAGCACGTCGGGGTGCCGCTCCAGCGCGTTCGGGTCAAAACCCATCTTGGCGTCCAGGCAGAGGAGTTCTCCGTCCGCCGTCACGATCAGCGGGTTGATTTCCAGAAGGTTCATGTCCTTGGTGAGAAACGCGTCGTAAAGCGCCGTCGCCACTTTTGACATCTGCTTCTGCCCGTCCCGGTCGAGCCCGAGCGCCTGCGACAGCCGCCGGACGTGATGCGGGCAGAGCCCCGTCGCCGGGTCGACGGAGAAGGTGACGATCTTGTCGGGCGTGTTCCTGGCCACCTCCTCGATGTTCATCCCGCCTTCGGTGGAGACGACGAAGGCGACCTGCGCCGTCGCCCGGTCGACGAGGAGCGAGAGGTAGAACTCCTTGGCGATGTCGGAACCCTGCTCGACATAGATGCGGTTGACGCGCTTGCCCTGCGGCCCGGTCTGGTGCGTGACCAGCGTGCGCCCGAGCATCTCCCCGGCGAAGCGGCGCACCTCATCAGCCGAGCGCGCCAGCCGCACGCCGCCCTTGTCGCCCGCCTCCGGCTCCTTGAAGCGCCCCTTGCCGCGCCCGCCGGCATGGATCTGCGACTTCACCACCCACAGCTCGCCGCCGAGGTCGTCGGCGGCTTTGGCGGCTTCCTCCGGCGTGAAGGCCGGCGCACCGATCGACACCGGGACGCCAAAGCTCTTCAGGAGCGTCTTGGCCTGATATTCGTGAACGTTCATGGAAAGGCCGCGCTCCCGTCGCGCTCGCCCGCCGCGCTCAAGCCAGGCTCGGCTGGATCTGCGCGCAGGCGGCGCAAAGGCTGCGGACGGTCTCCACGGACCTGTCGAACATCGCTCGTTCGCCGCGGTCGAGGTCGATCTCGATGATGCGTTCCACCCCGCCGGCGCCGATCACCACCGGCACGCCCACATAGAGGTCGTCGAGGCCATACTGGCCCTGCAGCCGCGCGGCGCAGGGCAGCACCCGCTTCTTGTCCTTCAAATAGCTCTCCGCCATGGCGATGGCCGAGGCGGCCGGCGCGTAGAACGCCGAGCCGGTCTTCAAAAGGCCGACAATCTCGGCGCCGCCGTCGCGCGTGCGCTGCACGATCGCGTCGAGCCGCTTGGCGTCGATCCAGCCCATCTTGATGAGGTCCGGCAGCGGGATGCCGGCCACCGCCGAATAGCGCGTCAGCGGCACCATGCTGTCGCCATGGCCGCCGAGCACGAAGGCGGTCACGTCCTCCACCGAAACGTTGAATTCCTGCGCGAGGAAATAGCGAAAGCGGGAGGAATCGAGCACGCCGGCCATGCCGACCACCATGTTGACAGGCAGCCCGGAAAACTTCTGCAGCGCCCACACCATGGCGTCGAGCGGATTGGTGATGCAGATGACAAACGCGTCCGCGGCGTATTTCCGCAAACCGGCGCCGACCTGCTCCATCACCTTCAGGTTGATCTCCAGGAGGTCGTCGCGGCTCATGCCGGGCTTGCGAGGCACGCCGGCCGTCACGATGACCACGTCGGCGCCCTTGATCGCCTCATAGGACTGGGCGCCGGAATAGCGCACGTCGAAACCGTCCACGGGAGAGGATTCGGCGATGTCGAGCGCCTTGCCGTCGGGAATGCCCTCCTGGATGTCGAACAGGACGACATCGCCGAGCTCCTTCAGCCCAATCAGATGCGCCAGAGTGCCCCCTATCTGACCGGCGCCGATCAGCGCGATCTTGCTTCGGCTCATGACATGCCTTCCTGACCTGAAGATGGTGCGATGCGGGGTTGGCCGGTCCCTACCGCGATTGCCCGGAGGTGGCAAGGCACGGCCCAGGTCGGACATCGCCGGATAGACTGGGAGCTGAACAGTTCTCCTTTACGCAAGTCTTGCGCCTCTGCTAGCCTTTTCTCCTGGCTGGCTCGTTATCTGAGTCGGCCATCAAGGGAGACGGCAATGGCCAAATCATCTTCTGGCGGCAAATCGGCGAGCGGCGGGAAGTCCGGCAGTGGTGGAAAGTCGTCGAGCGGCGGAAAGTCCTCCGGCGGCAAGAAGTAGCTCTCAGTCCTCTTATCCTGCGGCCCGGGCCAGCCCGCTCGGGCCGCTTTTCTCGTCCGCTTCCGGCGGGGACGCCGCGTCCCAATAAGCATCGGAGCGCATCTCGGTGAGGCGTGACGCGGTTCTGGCGAACTCGAAGGCTTCCGTTCCGTCGTCGCCCCGCCAGAGATCGGCGGGTTC
Organism: Hyphomicrobiales bacterium; assembly: GCA_013812985.1. The sequence goes on from JACCSN010000261.1 coordinate 2,743, forward strand.
CGCCGCCGCCGACACGATCAGCCGGATGCGGTTATCATAGAGTGTGTCGATCAGGTTGATGAACCGCTTGGCCTCGTTGCGGGTCGCCGGACCGAGCACCGGCACATCGGCGAGGATGATCGTCTGGAACACCCCGGCGATCTTCAGATAGTCGCCGGCGCCGAGCGGACGGGCGCACAAGTCCGCGAATGAAAAGCGGGCGACCCCGCCGGCGGCTTCCGGCGCCGGAAGCGAGCGGCTCCTGTTCTTGAGCAACCGAGGCGTTCCATGCTTGCTGCCGGTGAGCCGACGGAAATGCGCGTCGAGGCAGGCTTCCGAGCGAGGTCCGAGCGGGGAAAAGTAGAGCGGCGCGAAGGCAGCGTCGTCCTGGCGGTAGTCGCGCTCCCCGTCGAGATGAAACGCCGCCATGCGCTCTTGCAAGAGGGTCACGAAGGGGATGAAAAGCGCCCGGTTGAGCCCGTCCTTGTAGAGATCGTCCGGCGCCACGTTGGATGTCGCGACCACCGTCATGCCGCGCTGGAAGAGCTGCTCGAACAGCCGGCCGAGGATCATCGCGTCGCCGATGTCGGTGACGGTGAATTCGTCGAAGCATAGGAGCTCCGCCTCCGCCGCGATGGCTGCCGCCACCGGCGGGATCGGATCGTCGCCCCTCGCCTCGCCGCTTTTCAGCTTCTCGCGGAAGCCCGCAATCCGGTCATGCACCTCCGCCATGAAGGCGTGGAAATGCACGCGACGCTTCCGCCGGATTGGCGCGGCGCGGAAGAACAGGTCCATCAGGAACGTCTTGCCGGTGCCGACGCCTCCCCAGATATAGAGCCCGCGCGGCGCCTCGGGCGTCGAACCTTTCGCAAGCAGCCAGCCGAGCGCGCTCGTCTTCGATTTCCGCGCGCGATCGGCAAGATCGGAGCCCAGCCTGTCCAGCGCATCGGCAAGCGCCCGCTGGCATGCATCGGGCTTCAGCTCGCCGGCCGCGACTTTCGCCTCGTAGCACCGCCTTACCGATTCGGGCATAGGGGACTCCAGCACACCTCGCCGCCATAGAGACGGCTCAGGGTCACGGCAAGTTCCAGAGCTTGGGACGCGGCGCGATCTACAGCTCCGCCTGCTGGTCAGGCGACCGGGCCAAGCGCCCTGGTCTTAAGCAACTCCCGGTGCCGCCCGATTTACCGCGACGGCTCCGGCCGCTTACGACCGGGAGACCGAGACCGGTCCGCCGCCATCCGTCTGGCCGTTGAACTGCGTCTTCGACGCGGGGAACAGCCGCGCGACGGTCGCTCCGGTATCGTTGAGGAGCTGCACCTGGCGCCCCTCCATGTTCCACGCCGAAATGTTCTTCAGCGCGTCGTTGTTGCAGCCCTTGGTGGAGGCTCGATAGCCGCCGGACCAGGTGGTGAGCGTCATGAAGAGCTGGCACTGATCGCCTGCCGCGGCGATCGTCCAGCCGCCGAGGAGATCGGTCCGGCCTACCTCGACATTGCCGGTCGGCGCCGGCGCAGCGGCCACAACGGGCGGCGGCGGGGCGCCCACAGCCGCGGTCGGCGGAGGCGGTGCTACGACGACCGGCGCCGAAACC
>JACCSN010000262.1 GCA_013812985.1 Hyphomicrobiales bacterium
AACCGCCGTCAAGATAGCGCGGCGCGCTCCTCTCCCCCTCGTGGGGAGAGGCTGGGTGAGGGGTGATGCCGGACGCCGCGGAGGTGAAGCCCGACCCGTCAACGCGGCGTTCGGGATCACCCCGCCCCTAACCCCTCCCCACGAGGGGGAGGGGGACCGCGCCGCGCTTGGCGTCGGCCGATTCGCGACAGTCCCATTTGCGATTGTCATCCCGGATGGCGCGTCAGCGGCAGTCCGGGACCCATAAACGCCGAAGCTGGCCGAAGGTGCTTCGTCATCGTCGCTGTCCGGTCATGCGCCGGCGTTTATGGATCCCGGTCTCGGCCTCTGGCCAAACCGGGATGACAACCCTCAGGGTTGGTGAAACTCAGGCTTGCTTGCGGCGCTTTGGAAGAGATTCACAAGCTATCAGGATGAGGGCTGCGTTAAGTGTTCGTCGATTCCGGAACAGATTCTTAGCGCTGAAGAGCGGGCTCGCGAAAAATCCGGGTGGCCCGTTCCACGATCTCCTCCGGCGGCAGTTTCCACAGCGAGTCGGGATAGGCCGCATCGAACTGGCCGTTGTCGGAGAAAATCTCCACGTCATAGAAGCCTTTGAAGCCTGCGGAATCCAGCTGGTGGAGGATGTCCAGCATGGGCAGCTTCCCTTCGCCGGGAAAGGCGCGCGTCTCCTCGCGCCAGTCCGCCACATGCACGCCGCCGATCAGCTCGATGTTGGCGGCCAGGTGCGCCCCGACATCGGGGGTGTCCCAAAGATGCCCGGTGTCGAACAGGATCTTGAAGCTCGGCTGATCGAGCCGCCGCAGCATCTCCAGCGTGCCGGGCAGGTCCCAGATGGTCGTGAAAACATCCCGGACGCTCCGGTGGATCGGCTCGAGCGAGATCGTGACGCCGAGATCGGCGGCGGCCTTGCCGATGCGCGCAAACCCTTCCAGGCACAGATCCGTCGCCTCCTCGGCGGATCGATTCCCCCGCGGCCCGGTGATCACGACGATGCTTTCCGGCTCCAGCCTGGCCATCCGCTCCATCTTGGGCAGGAACGCCTCGACCCGCTGGCGAGGGTCGGCGGGCGCGGGGCTCAAGACATAGGGCATGATGGAATTCAGCTCGGGAATGCAGTTGGCGGCGCGCAAATCGTGTCGCCGCATCAGATCCAGGGCGCGCTCGGGGCCGATCGCCTCCATCTTGAAGCCCCAGACGCCGATGCCCTGGCAGCCGGCGTCGGCATAGAGCTTCGCATCCTCTTCGAATGAGCAGCTCATGGTGGTGACTTCGCTGATGGCGTATTTCCACCGGCGACCGACGCCGGGCGCCCCTGTCTCGTTCATGTCGTCGTCTCGCCTCCCATCGTCACATGCCGCGCGCGGGCGCCGCGCGCCTCGCGGCGTTTCCGAAACTGATCGACGCCTACCGCGATCAGCAAGGCGAGGCCGGTGACGATGCGCTGGTAGAACGGCTCGACGTTGAGGATGCTCATCCCGTTGGCGAGGAGCGAGATGATCAGCACGCCGGCGAGCGTCCCCCAGATGCTCCCCTGGCCGCCGGTGATGCTGGCGCCGCCCAGGACGATCGCCGTGATGACCAGCAGCTCCAGGCCCTCGCTGCTGGCGGCCTGCCCGGAGCCGAGCCTGGACGCCAGAACGACCCCGGCCAGCCCCGCCGTGGCCCCGCCAATGACGTAGACCCAAGTCTTCACGCGGTCGACCGGCACCCCGGACAGCCGCGCGGCTTCCTCGTTGCCGCCGACCGAATAGACATACACGCCGAAGACGCTCCGGCGCAGCGTGAACCACGCGAGCACGAGCAGCAACACCATCAGGATGACGGGAATCGGCAGCAGCCCCGGAATGGCGAAGCCGCGGCCGAGCCACTGGAACGTATCAGGCACGCCGAACAGCGACACGCCTCCCGTCAGGAGAAGCGCCAGGCCGCGGCCGATCGTCAACGTCCCCAAGGTGGTGATGATGGGGCTGATGTGAAGTCGGGTGATGATCAGGCCGTTGATCCAGCCGAAGCCGGCGCCGACCAGGATGCCGACGATCCAGCTGAGCGGCGCGCCGCCGGGGAAATCGAGCTCCCGCGCCGCCATGGCGGAGAGCACGCCGGAAAGCGCCGCGTTGGAGCCGACGGAGAGGTCAAGGCCGCCGGAGAAGATGACGAAGCTCGACCCGAAGGTGGCGACGGCCAGGACGGACATCTGCCGCAGGACGTTGAGGGCGTTCGTCCAGCTCAGGAATCCTGGCGCCGCCAGGGCGAAGAACAGGATGAGCGCCGCGACGAAAATCCACAGGCTGGTGTCGGCTTTGCGTGGCCGCCAATCGATCCGGGCGGCTCGCGCGGCCCAGCTGGCCGCGGCCGCTGATCTGACATTCGAGAAGCCGGGTCCGTCAGCCATTTGCGGTTCGTCTTTCCTTCTCGCCCAAGGCGCTCTTGAGGACATCGAGAGAGCTCGCGGTATGTCCCAGCAATTCGTGAACCAGCCGTCCCTCCCGGATGACCAGGATGCGATCGGCGAGCGCCAGCACCTCTTCCATTTCCGACGAGATCAGGAGGACGCCTTTGCCCTGAGCGACGATCTCCAGGATGAGCCGGTGGATCTCCGCCTTGGCGCCGACATCGACCCCGGCGGTCGGCTCGTCCAGGATGAGCACGCTTGCCCCCGACTCCATCGCCCGCGCCAGAAGCACCTTTTGCTGGTTGCCCCCGCTCAACGTTTCGATTGGACGATTCTCCGCGCCAGGCGGCCGGATCTCCAGCTGCCTGACATTGCGGGCGACAGTGTCCCGCACGTCCCGGGTTCGGATCACCCCGAAGCGGGACGCGTGCCGCCTGATGGAGGACAGCATGAGGTTGTCCGCTACCGACATCTTGGGGACGGTTCCCTGCGTCTTCCGATCCTCCGGGATCATCGCGACGCCCGCTATGACCGCCTCCGCTGGGCTGCTCACCCGCAAGCCCGCCGTGGGATAGTCGATCGTTCCGCCATCCGGGGCGTCGGCCTTGAAGATGCCTCTCGCAATCTCCGTCCGGCCCGCGCCGACCAGCCCCGCAAGGGCGACGACCTCCCCTTCGCGCACCTCGAATGAGACGCCGGCGAATACGCCGCCGCGCCGCAGATTCTTCACGACCAGCAGCGGTCGCCCCGATCGGATCTCCGTCCGACGCGCCTCGGCGCGCACTTCACGCCCGGCGATCGTGTCGATCAGCTGGGCGCGGGAAAGGCGTTCGAGCGGGCTCGTGACGACATGCCTGCCGTCCCGCAGCACGGTTGCCCGGTCGGCGATCCTGAACACCTCCTCCAGCCGATGGGTGATGTAGAGGACGCTCGTTCCGGCTTCGCGCAGCCGCCTCACGATTCCGAACAGCGCCTGGATTTCGGGATCGGTCATGGAGGCCGAAGGCTCGTCCATGATCAAGAGCTTGGGATCGCGACGCAGCGCTTTGGCGAGCGCCACCAGCTGACGCTCGCTCGTGCGGAGCGCGCCGACCGGCTGCGCCGGGTCGAGATGCGGCGCGATCGAGCCGAGCAGCGCGCGAGCCTGCCGCTTCTGTTCGGTGCGGCGAATGATGCCGTAACGGTTGGTATTTTCCTGGCCGAGGAAGATGTTCTCCTCGACGGTCAGGAACGGAACGACCGCCGGGTCCTGGTAGACGCAGGCGATCCCGCGAGCGACCGCGTCGTGCGGGTCCGACCCGTCGACAGTGTGTCCGTCGAAGCGGATCTCGCCGGCGTCTTTCGTCACGGCGCCGGCGAGGATCTTGATCAAGGTCGACTTGCCGGCGCCGTTTGCGCCCAGCAGCGCGTGCACCTCGCCACGCGCCACCGTGAATGAAACGCTATCCAGCGCCTGCACGCCGGGGTAGGCCTTCGACAGTTTCTGAACTTCTAGAAGGTTCGGCTCCACCACGGGCATCGTAAGGGGATGACTACTCAGTCGGCCATTCCGAAATGTTCTCCTTCGTGACCTTGATCATGTCCACATAGGTCATCTTCGGAATTTGCTCTCCTTTGGTGATCTGCAGCACCAGATCCATGGCCTTCTCGGCGATTCCTTGGTGATTGAGATCGACGGTGCCGAAGATTTTGCCGTTTGCAATGTATTGCCTGACCTCCAGGTCGTTGTTGGGGGCGGCGATGCAGAGCTCGTCGGGACTCAAGCCGGCGGACTCGAAAGCTGCGATGGCGCCCAGGCTGGACCCGTCGTTGATGCTGACCACCGCGCGCAGATCGGGATTGGCTTGCAGCGAGGCCGAGACCGCCTGATCGCCCTTTTCACGGGTGCCGCACTCCTGCTCGAACACCCACTCGATCTCTTTGCCCGTCTCCTTCTCCACGGCCTCCTTGGAAGCCTGGATGCGGCGCACCGTCGACGGCCATTGCGGCCAGCCGCACGCCCCGACCTTGATCGTCGTCGCGTCGGGATATTTGGCGTTCAGGCAGGCAGCGACTTCTTCACCGGCCAGCCGGCCCATGTCGGCCTCGCTGTAGCCGACATTGCCCGTGGCCCAATCGACGTCGGTGGGCTCCTGGCCCTGCAAGATGAAGGGAATGCCGGCTTCCATGGCCGCCTGCGCCGAGGCCTTGGACGTCGCCGGATCGATCACGGACGCGACGATCGCTGCGACCTTCTTGGACACGCAATCCTCGATCGAGCTCGCCTCGCGCGCCGGATTGTTCTGCGAGTCAATCATGATCACTTCGATGTTGCGCGCCTGTCCGGCCTTCTTGTATTCGGTGAGCAGCGTCGCGAAATATTCGATCTCGGTCGTCGGGACGATCGCGCACACGGTCTGCTTGCTGTCCTGCGCAAGGCTCACGCTTGGGTTCGCGAACAGACCGACAATGAGACCCACACCCGACATCGTCAGCGAGACCGACCGGCACATCGCGCTTGAAGACGGGTTCAACTGGCGAAGAGCAGATTTCACAGGCTTTCCTCCCGTTACGCTGCTTTCCGCAGCTGCTTGAAGCGTGACACTTTCCGGCTTCGATTGGAAGGGCGATCCGGATCGCTTCCAGCCGGCGCCAGGAGCCAGCGCGCGTGTTGGATGCACCTCCCGCCCAACGCTTTGAGCGTTCGCGACCAGCCCATCCTCGCGAGCGCCATTCTCAACCGCCTGCCACCGGCTGGACGACGGCGCGGAGCCGAGCGAGATCGGCGTGGCGCGTGTCGGAATCCGGTCGCGGGGCGGCCGTGCGAATGTCGCGCAGCATTTCGAGCGAGCGGAGGAGAACGGAAAGCGGCGGGCCGCTCGCGGTTATGCCCTGCAGCCGTTCCCGCGGCAACGATCCCGCCGGTCCGACGATGAAGCGCGTGACCAGCTGGTCGTGATGCTGCGCCGCGGTCTGCCCGAAGAGGTCGCAGACTTCGAGGAACGCGAGCGCGTTCCGCTGGAACCAATCGGCGCCGGCATGGTCATCGGCAAGCAGCAGCAGCTCGTCGAGCAGGCTGCGATGCGTCATGCAATCCCTCAGCCGCGCCTGGTCCGACGGCAGCATGAACAGCATCTTGTCGACCAGCAAATTCGCATAAGAGGGATCGTTTGCGCGACCCAGCCCCAACAACAGGTCGATCTCGTTGATGCCGGAGAAGTCGCCGGCGTTGGCCCCGCGATAGACCTGGCGGCCAACGCGGTAGGGTTTGTAATAGGGCCGCACGCTGAAGAAGAAGCGATCGACATCGAGTGCGGCGAAGAGGCGGGCGTTGACGCGGATGACGTCGCGGAGACCGTCTTTCGCGACGTCGAACAAGATCTCCGCCACAGGACTCGACACGCCGAGGGGGACGATCCGGGCAAGCGCGTCGGCGGTGCGCTGAAAGCTCAATATTCCGCGCGTGTTCTCGTCGATGAACAGGAATTCGTCGGCGAGCGACGTGAAGCTCTTGCGGATGCCCGCGACGGCCAGGTTGTGCGTCGCCAGATGCGCGGTGGCGAAGCGGGGCGCCATGCCGAGCGACGCTCCGACATGCAGCGCCAGCGACGAGGCCTCGACGAACGGCGAACGCTCCTCGCGGTCGGGATTGGTCAACTCGTGGCGTCTCAGCGCTCCGAGATAAAGCCCGACATTGCCGAGCACGCCGAAGGCGCTCTCAAAGCCGTCGCCGGTATTTCCTTCCTGGAGCAGGTCGGCGACATAGGCATGCCCTTCATCGCGCAGCGCCGCCTTGATCGCGTCGCCGACGCCTACGACATCGGCGCGGTCGGCATGCGCGAAATAGAGCTCTTCAAGCTCGGTGTTCATCTCGACAAAGGCGGTGCGCACCCACCTGTCGAACGCCTCGACCCGGACGCTCACCTGCATGCCTCCACCTCGCGACATCAGCCGGCGAATCGTAGGGTCGGCATAGCGCAGCGTGCCCACAATCCTAAGGCCGGTGACTGCGTGGGCACGCCGCCTACGGTGGCTTAGCCCACCCTACGGCAGCCGGCCTTCGCGTTACACCGAACATTCCGCAGCGAGATCGGCGCGGATGCGCTCGAACACCGCCTCGAACATCGCCGTCGTCAGCACACCGGTATTCGTGTTGTAGCGCGAGCAATGATAGCTGTCGTAGAGCTGAAAACGTCCGCATCCGTGCACGGCGCCATGCCCGAACGGGCAGGCCGACAGCTTGAGCCCGAGCGCGCGGGCGACGCTTTCATGCGCGATGCGGCCCAGCGCCAGGATGGCGCGGAGCTGCGGTCGCTCCTCGATCGCCGTGGCGAGGAAGAGGCGGCAGGTCCTGATCTCCGCCGGCGTCGGCTTGTTTTCCGGCGGCACGCAGCGCACCGCATTGGTGATCGCCGCGTCGACGAGCCTCAGGCCGTCGGACGGGTCGGCGCGGTAGTCACCGGCGGCGAAGCCGTATTTCAGCATCGTGGCGTAGAGGAGCTCGCCGGCAAAGTCGCCCGTGAAGGGCCGTCCGGTGCGGTTGGCGCCACGCAGGCCCGGCGCGAGACCCACGATCAGGAGCCGCCCGTCCGCCGCGCCGAAGCTCGGCACCGGCGCGTTGTGCCAGCCCGGCTCGCGCTCTCGCCAGCCTTCGCGGAAGGTGGCGAGCCGCGGGCAGAGCGGGCAGTTCCGCGCAGGCTCCGACCC
>JACCSN010000268.1 GCA_013812985.1 Hyphomicrobiales bacterium
GACCAGCGAATCGACCTGAAAAGGCGTCTTCGCGACCTGCGCTGTGGCCGCTGGCAAGGTAATGCCCTTCACGAAGGCCTCGGCCTTTACAGTTTCGATCAACTCGTCGCGTAGACGCGCCTCACGGCCGTGACCGGGAAAGGGGTGCCTTTAGCTGGAGCAGCAGTCGCAGGTGGAGCAAGCGTGAGAGAATCCATGGACGTGTCTTTCCAAGACTCGATCTCACTATAATGTCGGATTTTCAGACATGCAAGCCCGATTTCTCACCGGCCTGCGATCAAGGTCGGGGTCTCCGCACAAGGACGTCATGAGGGGAAAGCCTTCCCCTGCGGGCAAGCCCCGCGAGCGGTCTTGACCGACCCCTTCTGCGGGGGCGCAGCCCCCCGCAACGCCCCCCGGATCGTGACCGGGACGGAGGCGTGAGCGGGCCTTCGACAAAGCGAAAGAGAGCGAGAGGGCCGCGGCTGTCGCCGTGACGGGTCTGGAGGTCGAGAGAGAGGCTCCGGCCGGCCCGTCGCGGAGACCCGCAATGCCTCGCTCTTCCCCCTCCCGGTCAGCGCCCGAAGCCGACCGCACCAACCTCTACGACGAGATAACCACCAGCATCATCGCCGAACTTGAAGCCGGACGGCTTCCCTGGGTGCAGCCCTGGGGCTCATCGGGCGTCTCGGCCCCGCTCTCTATGCCCAAGAATGCCGCGACCGGACGCGGCTACTCCGGCATAAACATCCTGATCCTCAGGGGCGCCGTGGTCGCCCGCGGCTACTCTTGCCAGAGCTGGCTTACCTTTCGCCAGGCGCTGAGCCTTGGCGGCAATGTCCGCAAGGGCGAGCGCGGCACGACCGTCGTTTACGCCCACCGCTTCGTGCCGGGGGACGAGCGCCAACGCGCCCGCGAGGCCGGCGATGACGCCAAGTCGATCCCCTTTTTGAAGCGCTTCACGGTCTTCTCGACGGATCAATGCGAAGGGCTGCCCGAGGATCTCGTCACCGCTCCGCCGCCTATTCCAGAGGGACTGATCATTCCCGAGGTAGAAGCGCTGATCCGCGCGAGCGGCGCCGATCTTCGGCTCGGCGGCGACAAAGCCTTCTATGCGCCCGCGCTCGATTACATCCAGGTGCCTCGGCCCGAGGCATATTTCGAGCCGATCAACTGGCACCGGACCGCGCTCCACGAGCTCGGCCATTGGTCCGGACATAACAGCCGGCTCGGGCGCGATCTCTCTGGCGGTTTCGGCTCCGACAGATATGCGCGTGAGGAGCTGGTCGCCGAGATCTGCGCAGCCTTCTGCTGCGCCACGCTCGGCATCACGCCGACCGTCCGCCACGCCGACTATATCGGCTCGTGGCTCGAGGTGCTGCGCGAGGACTCGAAGGCGATCGTGCGCGCCGCCTCCGCCGCGTCGAAGGCTGCCGACTATCTGCTCGCGTTCCGGCCCGGCGCCGATCAGCTCGACCCGGAGATCGCCGATGACGAGCGGGAGGCGGCATGATGCTCGCCGCCCCCGCTCCGGATCCCGCCATCCGCCTGCGTGTGCTCAGCCTCGGCGCCGGCGTGCAATCGACGACGCTGGCGCTCATGGCCGCGCATGGTGAGATCGGGCCGATGCCGGATTTCGCCGCGTTCGCCGACACTGGCTGGGAGCCGGCGGCAGTCTATGATCACCTCGCTTGGCTGCGATCGGGCAACGTGCTGCCGTTTCCGGTCCACGTCGTCTCGGGCGGGGACATCCGCGCCGACCTGCTGCGCGCTGGCCGCGGCGAACGCTGGGCGTCGATCCCGGCGTTCACGCGCAGCGTGCGGGGTGTGCGCATCGACATCGGCATGATCCGCCGCCAATGCACCAAGGACTACAAAATCGTGCCGATCCGAAGGAAGGTCCGGGCGCTCGCCGGCCTGACCCGGCGCCGCTCGCCGAAGGCGCCGCTCGTCGAACAATGGATTGGCATCTCGCGTGACGAGGCGATCCGCGTGAAGCCGAGCTTCGAGACGTGGCAGGTGAACCGCTGGCCGCTGATCGAACGAGGCATGACCCGCCGCGACTGCTTGCGCTGGCTCGCACGCCACGGCTATCCGACCCCGCCGAAGAGCAGCTGCATCGGCTGCCCGTTCCACAGCGATGCCGCATGGCGCCAACTGCGCGACGAGGATGCCGACGCCTGGGCGTCGGCGGTCGAAGTCGACAGAGCGATCCGCACCGGCGTGCGCGGCGTGCGCGGCGAGGTCTTCCTGCACCGCTCAGCCGTTCCCCTCGACGAAGCGGATCTGTCGACGCCGAGGACGCGGGCCAGCTCGACCTGTGGGGTAACGAGTGCGAGGGCATGTGCGGCGTGTGACGCGGCGCGGAGGTGGCCGCCGCGCTCGGAATGGCCAGCGTCGATTCCGGCGTCAGGCGGCGGCGCCCTAGAGGAAGAGGGCTGAGCGGAGCTTCGTGACGGGTCGAGGGCCGAGAGAGAGGCTCCCGGCCGGCCCGTCGCGGAGAACCGACATGGCTCAAGCTGCCCAGAAGATCGTCCTCAGCACGTCGCAGGACATCCCGTTCAACAAGCTCATCCTTTCCCAGTCGAACGTCCGGCGCGTGAAGGCCGGCGTCTCGATCGAGCAGCTCGCAGAAAGCATCGCGCGCTGCAATCTGATCCAGAGCCTCAGCGTCCGGCCCGTGCTGGGCGACGACGGCCAGGAGACCGGCATGTTCGAGGTGCCGGCCGGCGGCCGGCGCTACCGCGCCCTCGAACTGCTCGTGAAGCAGAAGCGCCTCGCCAAGGCCGCACCGGTCCCGTGCGTCGTCAAGGCGGCGGATGACGTGACCTCGGCCGAGGAGGACTCGTTCGTCGAGAACGACGAGCGCGTTTCGCTGCATCCGCTCGACCAGTTCCGCGCCTTTCAGACCCTGCGCGAGCAGGGCCAGGGCGAGGAGGAGATCGCCGCCCGCTTCTTCGTCACCCCCGCAATCGTCAAGCAGCGGCTGCGCCTCGCAACCGTCAGCCCGAAGCTGCTCGACCTCTACGCCGAAGACGGCATGACGCTTGAGCAACTCATGGCGTTCAGCGTCACGGCCGACCACGCCCGCCAGGAGCAGGTCTGGGACGCGCTCGCGCGTTCGCCCTACAAGGAAGCCTATCAGATCCGCCGCATGCTGACCGAAGGCGCGGTGCGCGCCACCGACCGGCGCGCACAGCTGATCGGAATCGAGGCGTATGAAGCGGCGGGTGGCGTCGTGCTGCGCGACTTGTTCCAGCATGACGACGGCGGCTGGTTGCAGGATCCCGTGCTCCTCGACCGGCTCGTCATCGAGAAGCTGCAGGCCGAAGCGCAGGCCATCGCCGGCGAAGGCTGGAAGGGGATCGAGGTCGCGATCGACTTCCCCTACGGCCACAGCACGGGCCTTCGGAAGCTGCGGGCCACCGGCCCGGTGTTCACCGACGAGGAGCAGGTGACCTACGACGCGCTCCAGTCCGAATACGGCGCGCTCGAGGGGCAATATGCCGAGTCGCAGGAAGACCTGCCGGACGAAATCGATCAGCGCCTCGGCGAGATCGAGGCGGCGCTCGACGCCTTCCACAACCGTCCGCCGACCTTCGACCTGGATGAGGTCGCACGGGCCGGCGCGTTCGTCAGCGTCGGCGCCTCGGGCGAGCTGAAGGTCGAGCGCGGCTATGTGCGGCACGAGGACGAGGCTCCGGCCGCGCCGCCGGAAGCGGCGAGCGGCGAGGGCGAGGTCGACCCGGCCGGCCCGGCGACGGGCGAGCCTCCTGCGGTCCAGCGGGCGGTCATCACCATCGGCGGCGCCGAGCCGCCCGAGCCGGCGGAGGAGGATGAGGGGCTGAAGCCGCTCCCTGAGCGCCTGATGATGGAGCTGACCGCCCATCGCACCTTGGCTCTGCGCGACGCCGTCGCCAACGACCCGCACGTTGCTCTCACGCTCCTCCTGCACAAGCTCGTCCTCGACACCTTCGTGCGCACGTCCACCGCGGGCGGGTGCCTCGAAGCTTCCGTCCGGCACGTCTTCTTCTCGGCGCAAGCTGCCGATCTGAAGGACAGCCCGTCGGCGAAAGCTGTTGGCGAGCGGCAGGACGCCTGGAGCACCGACTTGCGCTTGGGCGACGACCAAGCCCTGTGGGACTGGCTCGACGCGCTGGATCAGGCGAGCCGCATTGCGCTCCTGGCGCACTGCGTCAGCTACGGCGTCAACGCCTTGTTCGAGAAGGTCGACCGCTACGGCGGGGCCGGCCTGTCGCAGCACGGCCTTGAGCGCCGTCTCGGCTAGGCGGATCGGCTCGCGCGGGCGGTCAGCCTCGACATGGCCGAGGCCGGCTGGACGCCGACGGTCGACAACTATCTCGGCCGAGTCACCAAGGGGCGGATCCTCGAAGCGGTCCGCGAAGCGAAGGGCGAGCAGGCGTCCCAGCTCATCGACCATCTAAAGAAGGGCGACATGGCGAAGGAAGCTGAGCGGCTGCTCGACGGCTCCGGCTGGCTCCCCGAACCGCTGCGCACGCCGGAGACCCTTGATGGCGATGCGGCGGAGGCAAGCGCCGACGCCGAGCTGCCCGCCTTCCTCTCCGACGACGAGCAGCACGAGCAGGCCGAAGCCGACGAGCCCGAAGCGGCCCACGCGATCGCCGCCGAGTGACCAACCCCGCCCGGAGCGCATCCACGCTCCGGGCGACCTTTTTCCAGGAGAGATTTCCATGACCACCACGACCGCCAACCCCGCAACCGCCACGCCGGCCTACTCGCCGGATTATGCCGCCTACCTCGCCCGCGAAGCCGAGCGCACTCGCCTTGCAGATGAACTCCGGCCCGCAAACAAGGCTGCCCTGTTGGATGCCCTCGCGGCGGCAGGAATCACCCTCGTTGTCGTCGCCTTCGATGGCTGCGGCGATTCCGGGCAGATCGAATCCGTGACCGCTTGGACGGGGGACAAGCCGATCGCGCTTCCCGCCACCATCGTGGAGCTCGCCGCCCCGTCATGGGACGGCCCGGACGTGGAGTGCCGCTCCGAACCCGTCGAGAAGGCGATCGAGTCGCTCGCCTACGCCTTCCTCAAGCAGACGCACGGCGGCTGGGAGAACAATGACGGCGCCTATGGCGAGTTCAGCTTCGACGTCGCCGCCCGCACGATCATGCTCGACTACAACGAGCGTTACGTCGCGACCGAATCCTACGAGCACGCGTTCTGAAGGAGGGTGCGATGGGACATTGTTATCATCACGCGCTGTCGTCCGCGAAGAAGTGGGGCGGCACGGCCGAGGATTATCTCGCGCTCCACCAATGGTTCGACGAGTCGAAGGCGATCACCGCCGACTTCCGTCACCGCGCGCTGCGCCACCACGCCGAGGGCATCTTCATGCTGGAGCGCTTCTTCGGCGCGACCATCATGATCTCGACCGGCCGCGTCGTGCTGGTCCGACTGATCGGCGAACAGCACGTGATCGAAGATCTCGGCTTCGTGCCGAGCTTCGCAGACTGGGTGCGCTCGATCCGCCCCCAACCCTGGATGGGACGCGCGCAGCCGATCCACCGCAGCGTCGACCCGTTCGCGGTGACAGCCGACTGACCGTCCCCTTCGACCGCTGCCGTCCGTCGAACTTTTCGTTTCCCACCAGTTATCAAGGAGACACTTCATGGACACTCGCCGTTTCGGCGAGGTCTCGGTGCTGCACCTCGAGCCCGAGACCTACGCCAAACTCATCGAACTCGCCGCGACGGGGCCGGGCCGCCCCGGCGGCCGCGGTTACGACCCGGAGAATCCTTGGCACAGCCTCATCGTCGAGCCGCACACCTTTGGCTGCTTCGTTCACACCGGCATCATCGACGACGGCGAGAAACGGCCTGCCTGAATCGCTGATCGCGGTGCTCCGCGACGCCCGCGCCAGCGACGCGGCTTACGTGCTCTTCGACGCGGACCTCATGCCGATGCTCGACCTACCGGTGTTCGAACATCCGGAACCCGCGCCGACGAGCACGCGCCGCGTGGTGTTCCAATACTCGGTCCCCATCCATGTCGAGGTCGAGGACGGTGAGGTCACCCGCGTCACCATCATCGACGAGACGCCGGTGCGCGACCCGACCCTGGTCGAGGGCGACGGCGATTATCTCGCCGCGGCGGTCGCGGCGTCCGACGACGGGCAGGACTGGCCGGCCTGGCGCTTCGGCTACTGACGCTCCGCACATCCATTCAACCCCGAGAGCCCGGCCTTCGCGCCGGGCTTTCGCGTTTCAGGAGAAGACCCATGCACTGGGATCAACCGTGCGCCTACGACGAGGCGCAGAAGCGACGTTTCCACGCCACCGCCCGCGCCCGCCTGCGCCAGCTCGCGGTCGAGCTTCGGCTGCCCGCCGGCAGCTATGACCTGCGCTCGAACAAGGGCGGCATCGCCGTCTCGGGCGAGATCACGCTTCACCACGAGGCCGTCTACGTCCAGGTCAGCCAGTCGGCGATGGGCGGCGACATGGGCATCCTCATCCGCACCTGTCGCCGCCGGCGCGACTACACCGGCGGCGCCAACAATTTCGCGCCACTCGGGCTGCTCGACGATTTGCCGGCGCTCGCCACGCTCGTCTGTCGTGTCGCCCCGGCTGGCAGCGCGGTGCGGACCGCCGCGTGAGATCGTCCCGTTGCCATAACCCACCCGAACGGCTCGCCCTCCAAGCGGGCCGTTCTCAGTTCAGGAGGCCGCCATGGGCTGGCTCTACATGCAATCGCTGGACGGCCATTCCGGCCCGCGCCAGTACCTCGACGCACAGTTCACCTACGATCGTCCCGAGCGCCGATCGCGCGTGCTCCGCTCGGCGCTCGTCGGGATGCGGACCTATTACGCCGCTGTCGAAAGCGTCGGCAGCAATGGCGAGCGCGAAGTCTTCGCGATCGTGTGCTTGGTCCGCTATAACCCGCGCGATCGCGAGGGCTACATCTTCGGCTGCAAGGACATGGACGAATCCATGTGGCCTTGTGAGGCCGAGTGCCCGCCGGCGGTCCTCGACCTGCTCACGCCCACCCACCGGCCGTATGCGGTCCAGTGGCGCGAGCGGTGCCGCGCCGCCGCATCTCGCCGTGGGTCTACCCCCAAGCTGCGATCGGGTCAGATCATCGTGCAGGGCAATCGGGTGAAGGAATGGGTGACAAACGGTTGAAGCTCTGAATCGGTGCTGATCCTCTGATTCGATTGAGGATGGCACGATGGACGGGAAG
>JACCSN010000297.1 GCA_013812985.1 Hyphomicrobiales bacterium
CGAAGCCGGCATCATCTGGCCGGAGAGCATCGCGCCCTTCGACATCGGCCTGGTCAACCTGAAACCCGGCGATGAGGCGACGGACGAAGTCTCGGAGGGCGTGTCCGCCCGGCTGCAGCGCGCCGGCGTTTCCGTGCTCTACGACGACCTCGACGCGCGGGCGGGGGCGAAATTCGCCGCCATGGACCTGATCGGACTGCCCTGGCAGTTGATCGTCGGACCGCGCGGCGCCGCTTCCGGCGAGGTCGAGATCAAGCAGCGCGCCACAGGGGCACGCGAGACTCTCCACATCGACGCCGCCGTGAACCGGCTTGTGCACGCCGCGGGAGGAGGCTGAACATGGCCGCCGTATCCGAGGCCGCCAGAGCCACGCGGCCATTCGCGCCCTTCGAATGGATGCTGGCCCTCCGCTATCTGCGCCCGCGCCGCAAGGAAGCGTTCATCTCCGTCATCGCCGGGTTTTCGTTCCTCGGGATCCTGCTCGGCGTGGCGACGCTGGTGGTCGTCATGGCGGTCATGAACGGCTTCCGCACCGAGCTTCTCGGCAAGATCCTGGGCATCAACGGCCACGTGGTCGTGCAGCCGATCGACGGCGCCCTCACCGATTACGCGGAGGTCGCGGATCGGATCGCCGCCGTCACGGGCGTCACCGGCGCCATGCCGATCATCGAGGGCCAGGCGCTGGCGTCCGGCCCGGCCGGGGCGAGTTCCGGCGTCCTGGTTCGGGGCGTCAGGGGTCCCGATCTCATCAGCATGGAAAAGGTCTCGGGCACGGTCGAGGACGGCGGCGGCTTGATCGACTTCGACGCTTCCGGAGGTGTGGCGATCGGCACCGGCCTCGCCCGGAATCTCGGCCTCGCGGTCGGCGACCGGCTGACCCTGGTCAATCCACGCGGCGCGGTCACGCCCATGGGAACGGCCCCGCGCATAAAAGCCTATCCGGTCGTGGCGATCTTCCAGATCGGCATGTCGGAATACGATTCGAGCTATGTGTTCATGCCGCTCGGCGAAGCGCAGGCCTATTTCAACAGCCCGGATTCCGCGCAGGCGATCGAGGTCTACATCATCGATCCCGACCGCGTCGGCGAGATGCGCGGGCCAATAGAGGAGGCCGCCGGCAGGCCGGTTTTCTCGACCGATTGGCGGCAGCGCAACGTGACCTTCTTCTCGGCGCTCGAGGTGGAGCGCAACGTTATGTTCCTCATCCTCACCATGATCGTGCTGGTGGCCGCGCTGAACATCATCTCGGGGCTGATCATGCTGGTGAAGGACAAGGGGCACGACATCGCGATTCTCCGCACGATGGGGGCGACCAAGGGCGCCATCCTGCGGATATTCTTCATCACGGGCGCAAGCATCGGGACCGTCGGGACGCTGGCCGGCCTGGCGATCGGCGCCATCATCTGCGCCAACGTCGAGGCGATCCGTCAATCGATCTCCTGGCTGACGCGCACGGAGGTTTTTGCGCCGGAGCTGTATTTCCTGTCGCGCCTGCCGGCCGAGATGGATTTTTCTGAGACCGCAGCGATCGTCTTGATGGCGCTCGGCCTGTCGTTTCTGGCGACCCTTTATCCGGCCTGGCGGGCGGCGCGGCTCGATCCGGTGGAGGCCCTGCGCTACGAATGAGCGACGAGCCGGAACGCGGCGTCGCGGCAGGCGCGCCTGGGCCGCCGGAGGAGAAGCTCTCCGGGCTCAAAACGCTGCTGCCCGCGGCCGAAAGCAAGCCGGAACCGGAGCAAGCTGAACCCGCCGAGAGCGAAGTTGGCTCTGGCTCGACTGAGACCATCGTCGACGATGCGAAAGGAACCGCGCTCTCGCTCCGCGGCGTCGCCCGCGCCTACCGGACCGGCTCCGGCCCGCTCACCGTGCTCCGCGATGCGCAGCTGACGGTCGCGCCCGGGGAGATGGTGGCGCTCGTGGCGCCCTCCGGCGCCGGAAAATCCACGCTGCTCCATCTCGCCGGGCTCCTGGAACGCCCCGATTCCGGCGAGGTCTTCATCCGCGGCGAGGCCACGTCCGGCTTGGGCGACAATGCGAGGACCGCGCTTCGCCGCACGCAGATCGGCTTCGTCTACCAGTTTCACCACCTCCTGCCGGAATTCTCCGCCCTGGAGAACGTCGTCCTGCCGCAGATGATCGCCGGGCTCGCCCGCCGGGAAGCGGAGGAGCGGGCGGCGGAACTCCTCGCCTATCTGCGCGTGGACGGGCGCGCCACGCATCGACCCGCCGAGCTTTCGGGCGGCGAGCAGCAGCGCGTGGCCATCGCCCGCGCCGTCGCCAACGCACCGCGCGTCCTCCTCGCCGACGAGCCGACCGGCAACCTCGACCCGAAGACCGCAGGCCATGTCTTCGATGCGCTGAGGACCCTGGTCCGCGAATCCGGCCTCGCCACCCTGATCGCCACGCATAATTTCACGCTCGCCGCGGGGATGGACCGGACGATCACGATTGAGGATGGGGCGATCGTGCCGGCGAAGCTGGGGTGAGGCGTTTGGATGCCTCGCTTGGCAGGGTGATGACGGGGTCTGACCCCATC
>JACCSN010000299.1 GCA_013812985.1 Hyphomicrobiales bacterium
TTCCGTCTCGAACTCGGCGAAGCCGATACCACCCGTTCCATAGAGCAGGACCCGATCGAAGCCGATGCCCGCCCGGAGCCTGGCGGAAGCGAGCCAATATGCTTCTGCGCCCCAGTCGTTGTTGCGGTTACCATTACCGCCGTCATCGTCAAAACCGGCGTCGTCGTCTTCGGTGAAGAACGCGCTAGCATCGGCTTCAGCGCCGAGCACGAACGAGTCAAACTGCCAGTTGATGCCGACCTGGCCTCCGATAATTCCGCCTTCCACGTCGGCGTTGTCGTCGAAGTCAAAATCGATGTCATCGTCGTCATCGCCGTCCCGATCGACCGCGCCCCAGCCATATCCGCCGTGTACGCCGAGATACACGCCGCTCCAAGTCGCGACGGGTGTTGGTGCCACGAATTCTACAGGCGCGGGCACCTCGAAAGCCGGAAGATCGGCTGCGTAAGCCGTCCCCGAAATCAGCGCGATCGCCGTGGTGAATAGGAGAAAACACCTCATTTCGGAAACTCCAATATCTGAAAGTCGTAGGCTGCAATGTAACAGCACAGCTGGTTGAAAGGTGTTACCGAATAGCCACCCCCGGCATCTTTCGCCCGCCCTCCCGATCCCCCAGGCTGTCCGTCGTCAGGACACTCGAGACAGTTGACGGGCTTCAGGAACGGAGGCTCTGGCTCATCATTGGTTGACGTTAGGCTGCCTTCGCGTGATGCCGCAAGCGGCGCTTTGCGATGGTCTGGCGCTTGATCCTTTCGCGTTCGAGGAGGATGGTCTCGCCGCGCCCGAAGTAGACGTCGGCCGGGGTGAGAGACCGGCGCAGAGGAGGCGCAGGGCGAGATTGGCGGCACGGTCATCCAGCAAGATCCGGCCTCAGCTGTCGAAGTATTTGTCGGCCGGATCGGGCTCGCTGTTCCCCCATTCCTGGCCGAACTCCCAGGGCTTTGGGCCGAGCGAGGTGGGGAACGCGCTGACCCGGCTGCGCGAGACGGGCGAAAGACCCAGCTCGCCCATGAACTTGTGCATGAGTTCAAGCTGCTTGTTGGCGATGCCGAGCCAGGGCGAGGGCTGGATGTAGCCGGAGGGCAGCTTGATCAGGAGGGGCGTCTCCTTCAGCTTCTTCTCGGCTTCGGCCCAGCGGCCGTATGCCTGGCAATAGGCGGCGAGAGCGGCGCGGTCGAGCTGGGAGACGATGCCGAGCCTGTGCATCTCCTGGACCAGCCGCTTCCACTCCGCCTTGGCGGTGGGGGAGAGATGGGCCGGACAGGTCGGCATGGAGTGGGCCGGCTTCGGCTCACGCGGATTGAGCGGCCGATGTCCGGGATTGCCGGTGACGCGCTTCAGCTCGGTCGGGATCGGTCTGCGGCCGCGCATGGCTCAGGGTTCCTCGACCAGGCGGTAGGTGCGGCCGGGCCGGACCGCTTGGCCGGCGCCACGCCTGGACCCGATTCGCTCGAAGGCGCGCCTGAGCAGGTAGGAGCGCGCCAGCGAGACGGCGGTGAAAGCCGCAGCGATGGCGCTGTCCTGAGCCAGCGTCGTGTGGATGCCGAAGAGCGGGAAGACGAGCTGCTGGGCGAGCAGCGCGACGAGGTAGCCGACCACCACGTTCGTGCCGGCTTCCAGCAGCGAGGCCGTGCGGGTCTGGGTGCGGCGGAAGCTCACGGCGCAGCCTCTGCCCCACCCGGCACGGGAAGCGCCTCCTGCGGCCCCACAGTGGCCCTGTGCGGCCCGTCGTTCGCAACGCCGCGCTCGGCCGCCACCTCGTCGAAGCTGCGGCTGTCGCTGTCCAGCGTGGCAGCCTGACCCGTGCCGTCCTGCCAGCGCCGGACGATCACGTCGCAGTAGCGGGGATCAAGCTCGATCAGGGCCGCCCGCCGGCCCGTCGCCTCCGCAGCCATGAGGGTTGTGCCGGATCCGGCAAACGGATCAAGGATGGTGTCCCGGCTCTTCGACGAGTTGCGGATCGCTCGCTCGACCAGTGCCACCGGCTTCATGGTCGGGTGCAGGTCGTTGGACCTGGGCTTCTCATAAGCCCACACATCGCCCTGGTCCCGAGCTCCGCACCAATAATGCCGGGCGCCCTCCGGCCAGCCATAGAGGATCGGCTCATACTGGCGCTGGTAATCGGAGCGGCCCAGTGTGAAGGCCGACTTCGACCAGATCACGAAGGTGGACCAGTGCCCTCCTGCAGCCTGGAAGGCGCGCTTCAGCGTGTCGATCTCGGAGGAGGACATGCAGATGTAGAGGGCGCCCTTGGTGACCGAGAGCATCCCCCGGCAGGCCTGCTCCAGGAAGGCGCCGAACTCCGAGCCCAGCGCGTCATTGGCGATGCGGGTCCTCGATCCAGCACCGCCCTGGTAATCCACATTGTAGGGCGGGTCGGTGAAGACCATGTCGGCGAGGCCGCCGTTCAGAACACGGGAGATGTCCTCCGGCTTCA
>JACCSN010000310.1 GCA_013812985.1 Hyphomicrobiales bacterium
GAGCTTCCCTGTCGAGCGGCTTCCTCACGGGCGCGTTCCAGACTACTCTGGCTGGAGCCCGGTTCACCGTCCCAGCCGGCGCCCGAAACGCCTTGGCCGGCCCGATCTCGATACGTATCTTGCGGCATGGTCTTGCTCCTCTTGGGGGTTCAGGTCAGGCCGAACAACGACAGGACGACCAGGACGATCACTATCAGGCCGACCAGATAGATGAGGCTGTTCACCGTAACGCTCCATATTCTGAAAATGCGATAGGCCAAACGCTGGCCGTGATCCATCAACACCGACCCGCCGAGCCGGTTCCTTCGCCGCCTATTTTTCGCTCGACTTCCGCCACAGAGGCCCGCCCGAGCCGTGAAATATCCGAGGGCACAAGTTAAACAGGGTGCGTCTTGGGCTCGTTCTTGCTCAGGTTGCGCGCGATGGCGGAGAGCTGTGTCCTGAGCTGCTGCGCCTCGACTTCGATGAGCGCCTCCGTCTCCAGGTCACGCCAGATAGCATCGATCTCGTCGATCTTCCCTTGGGCGGCCGCCGTCATGCTGATCGAAATCTTACGGCGATCCTTGTCCACCACCTCGGTATGCACAAGGCCCGCGGCGGATAGACGGTTGACCATCTTGGTGACGGTCGGCGGTTGGATCGAAAGAGCGGCCGCGGCTTCGCCCATTGTCATCTGCCCGTGCTGATCAAGAAGCTTCAGCAATGCGTCCTGGCCGGGATAGAGCCCGACTCGCGCCAAGAGCTTAGCTGAACGGACTCGATAGGCCCGCGCAGCCTGCAACAGCTCGAATGTAACTCTATTGTCCATTGAGGACCCCGCGGAGTGGCAAAAGCACGCGATCACAGTATGGCTTAACAAAAATGTTCCAGCCGGGTTCCCCGCCCTTTTCGATATGATACCCAACAACTTGGTGAGGCTTGTCAGAAAGACTGGCGGCCGCGATTCCCGACGGCGAAAGCCCGGATTGCGGGGGAACCGGGCCTGCCCATCGGATGTTCCGACCTAGACGATCGGCGAGCGTCACCGCTAGGGAGGCGAGCGTCACCGCTGGGGAGGGAAGTCCATGTCGCCGGCGAGCGTTGATCGCCCCGCGCCATCATCCGGCGCTTTGAACGAAAAGGCGCCGGGAAAGCGCGAACGGCTGGTGATTGTGTCCAATCGGGTTGCGGACCTTTCGGCGGGTCACCAGTCGGGTGGCCTTGCCGTGGCAGTGGGCGAGGCGCTGGCGGCGTCTGGCGGCGTCTGGTTCGGCTGGAGCGGCGAGACCTCGGCGGACGCGCTGGATGAGGAGCCTCGGACGCAGCAATACGGGGACGTGCGCAGCGTCACCGTCGCGCTCACGCCGGAGGAGCATGAGGGCTATTATCTTGGATACGCCAACCGGTGTCTTTGGCCGCTGTTCCACTATCGCCTGGACCTCGCCGACCTGAAGACGGGCGCCGAAGCGGCCTACTTCGCCGTCAACGAGCGCTTCGCCAGGGAAGTCGCCCGGTTCCTGAAGCCGGACGATACGATCTGGGTGCATGACTACCAGCTCGTCCCCCTGGCCGCGTCGCTCCGTCAGTTTCAAGTGACCAATCCGATCGGCTTCTTTCTCCACATCCCGTTTCCCTCGCCGGAAATCTTCGCGGCCTTGCCGGACCATCAGAATTTCGCGCGCACCTTGTTCGCCTATGACCTGGTCGGGTTCCAGACCCTGCGGGACCGGGAGAACTTCGCCCGCTACGCCGAGGAGCAGCTGGAATGCCGGCGGCAGGATGACGGCCGATTGAAAGGCTTTGGCCGCACGCTTGCCATCGAGGCGTTCCCGATCGGCATCGACGCGGAAGCCTTCGCCGAACAGGCGGAAAAGAATGCTCGCGCGCCGCAGCTGAAGAAGCTGGCGCGCGACTCCGAAAGCCAGGCTCTGATCGTCGGCGTCGACCGGCTCGATTATTCGAAAGGGTTGCCGGAACGTATTCGCGGCATCGAGGTGCTGCTCGAGACCTGGCCCGAATATCGCGGCCGCATCCGCCACTTGCAGATCGCTCCGCCAACCCGTGAGGGCGTTGAAGCCTATGATGCGATCCGCAACGAGCTTGAAGGGCTGACAGGCCACGTCAACGGGCGATTCGGCGATCTGTCCTGGTCGCCGATCAGGTACCTCCACCAGTCGCTCCCACGTCCGCTTCTCGCCGGGCTGCACCGGCGCTGCCGTGTCGGATTGGTGACGCCGCTCAGGGACGGCATGAACCTCGTCGCCAAGGAATATGTCGCCGCCCAGGATCCGGCCGACCCCGGCGTCCTCGTGCTGTCTCAGTTCGCCGGCGCGGCGGAGCAGCTCGAGCGGGCGGTGCTCGTCAATCCGCACGACCCTGCAAGCGTGGCGGCCGGCATCCGCGAAGCGCTTGAAATGCCGCTTGGCGAGCGACAGGCGCGTCATAGAGCGCTCTGGCAAAGCACGGCCGGGCAAGATGTCGGCTGGTGGCGCGAAGAGTTTCTCGCCGCTCTGGCCAAAGCCAGCCGGCGACCTGCCCAGGCTGACGCCGATCCTACCGACCCCTCGTTCATCCCAGAGGCCATGCGACATGACCAAGAGTTCGACCCGGCCAAGCAGTGATCGCCAGGAGGCGCGGTCACCCGAAGCGGTCATGATCGCCACGGCGGCGCCGGCGAGGAGAGCCGTGGCTGAACAGCCTGCAGGGCCGCAGCCGGACGCCGCGCTTCTTAAGCTGGCGGCCAATCGCGTGGTCATCGAGGGCGTTTCGCCGGAGATCGACGGCGGCCGCTTTCGCGCCAAGGCGGCGGTGGGCGATTGCTTCACGGTCGAGGCCGACATTTTCGGCGATGGCCATGACAAGATCGATGCCGCGCTTTTGATCCGGCGCGCCGACGGGGAGGCCTGGAAGGAAGTCCCGATGGCGCTGGTGGACAACGACCGCTGGCGCGGTGCGACAATCGTGGAAGAGAACGCCCGCTACCTTTACACGGTCATCGCCTGGCGCGATCTGTTCGCCGCCTGGCGGGACGAGGTGACGAAGAAGCACGCGGCCGGCGTTCCTATCGCTGTCGAGCTGACCGAAGGCCGCGGCCTCATCGAACGGACATTGCAGGAAAGCGAGCGCGCAAGCGAAGCTGACGCCGGCGCGTTGGTCGGGCTTCTGGCGGATGTCGACGGGGCCGGCGAGGGCGCGGAGCCGCTGACGCTTCTGTTGTCTCCCGACACGGCCGCGCTGATGAAGCGCGCGGGGATCAGGAGCAACTTGACGCGCTTTCCGCGCGAGCTTGGGCTGCATGTCGACCGCAAGGCCGGCGCATTCAGCGCCTGGTACGAGCTGATGCCGCGCTCGACGTCCGACGACCCGAACCGTCACGGCACCTTCGACGACGTCATTGCCCGGTTGCCCTATGTCCGCGACCTCGGTTTCG
>JACCSN010000334.1 GCA_013812985.1 Hyphomicrobiales bacterium
CTCGCGGCGCTCTGGAGCCTCGGGGCGCCTTTGACGCCCAGCGCGGTCCTGTGGGCGGTTCTGGGGTCAACTCTCGCCGCGCTTGTGCTGCAATGGGCTCAGATCACCGGCAACTTCCGGGCCACGATGAAGCCGCGGGTGTCCTTCGCACATCGCTGGCAATGGGTTCGCATGTCGCTGCCCTTCATGGTCATCGACGGCTATTTCCTGATGATGGCGCACTTCGATGTCGTGATGCTGAACAGCTTCGCTCAGCCCGCCGAAGTGGCCATCTATTTCGCCAGCTCAAAAACCGCAGCTCTGCTCGCGTTCATCTTTTTCGCAATCTCCGCCGTCGCCGCCGCCCCTCTGGCGCGCCTTCATGCGGCCGGGCGCACCGATGAATTGCGTCAGGCGGCGGGAAATTTCATCGCCTGGATGTTCTGGCCCTCGCTTCTGGGCGCCGGTGGCCTGGCCGTGCTTGGGCCCAGCATCCTTTCCATATTCGGCCCTGAGTTCGTGGCCGGTTATCCAACCCTCATGCTGCTCGTCGCGGGTCTTCTCGTCCAGGCGGCGACTGGTCCGCTCAAGTTCCTTGTCGGGATGACCGGCGGTCAGACGACCATGGCAGCCATCCTCACGGTCGGCCTGGCTCTCAATGTCGCGTTCAACCTCGTTCTCATTCCGCTTTTTGGTCCTTTGGGAGCTGCTCTTGCGACGCTTGCCTCCACGATCGCGGCGACCGCGGCGCTGGCAATCCTCGTCCGAAGGCGGCTGGGATTTTGGCCGATCGTCGGCATGACCGCGCAGCGGCGCATTTAGCGCGCCGGGGCTCCCCACTTGAGTCAAACCGGCGATAGGGCCGGAAGCGTCTAAAGCACCCGCCCCGGATTGAGGATGCCGTTCGGGTCGAAGGCTTTCTTGATGCGGCGCATCAGATCGAGCTCAATCCCGCTTTTTACGGTTTTCAGCAGCTCGCGCTTGTAGCGGCCGATGCCGTGCTCGGCTGAAACCGAGCCGCCCATTTCCACGACGATGCCGTGCACGATGGCGTGGATCTCCGGTGCGCGGGCGAGGAAAGCGTCCGGGTCGGCGCCGACGGGCTGGCTCAGGTTGAAGTGGATGTTGCCGTCGCCGAGATGGCCGAAGGGGACCGGCCGTATTCCCGGCACGGCGCTCGCCACCGCGGCCATCGCCCGGTCGAGGAACTCCGGCACGCGCTCGACGGGCACCGAGACATCGTGCTTGATAGAGGCGCCCTCCGGCTTCTGCGCTTCGCTCAAGGAATGCCGCATGCGCCACAGCGCCCTGCCCTGCTGGCTTGAGCTGGCGAGCGCGGCATCGGTCACGATCGCGGCGGAATAGGCCTCCGCCAGGGCGGCTTCCGCCATTTCTTGCGCATCCTCTTCGCTCGTCGCAGAGGAGAATTCGAGGAGCACGAACCACGCGTGCCAGTTCGGCAGCGGGCAGACCGCCTCCGGAAGATGGCGGAGCGCCATTTCGATGGCGACGCGCGGCATCAGCTCAAAAGCGGTCAGGCCGGCGCCGGCACGGCCGCGCGCGATCCGAAAAAGCGCCAGCGCGGCTTGCGGGGTCGGCACGGCGGCAAACGCCACGGCGACGCCGCGCGGCTTGGGAAAGAGCTTGAGCACCGCCGCCGTGACGATGCCGAGCGTGCCTTCCGCCCCGATGAAGAGCTGCTTCAGGTCGTAGCCGGTATTGTCCTTCAGGAGGCTCCTGAGGCCGTCCCAGATTTCCCCCGTCGGCAGCACCACTTCCAGGCCCAGCACCAGGTTCCGGGTGTTGCCGTAAGCGAGCACGGCCGTGCCCCCGGCGTTGGTGGAGATATTGCCGCCGATGCGGCAGGAGCCCTGCGCGCCGAGCGCGAGAGGGAACAGCATGCCGGCTTCCGACGCCGCTTCGTGCAGCCGTTCCAGAATGACGCCGGCCTCCGCGACGATCGTCGCGCCGCTCGGATCGATGGCGCGGATCCTGTCCAGCCGCTCCAGCGAAAGCACCACCTCGCGCCCGCTCTCGTCGGGCGTCTGGCCGCCTACGAGCCCGGTATTGCCGCCCTGCGGCACGATCGGCGTGCCGGTCTCGTTGGCGACGCGAAGAATGGCTGCGACCTCCGCCGCCGAGCGCGGCTTCGCCACGGCGAGCGCGCGGCCGCGATAATAGCCGCGCCACTCGGTGACATAGGGCTGGAGGTCAGCCTCTGCCGTCAGAAGGTTCGCCGCGCCGACAATGCCGGCCAGGCGCTCCAGCACCGTGTCCTGCGCTTGGCTCCGCATCACGCTCCCCTTAAAGGAGCTTGCCCTGACCGTCGAGGCGTCTTCACGCCGGCTTGAAGGGCCGGACCACGCGTGCCATTACCGGCGCTCCCGGCCGGGCACTCTCTGCCGCGGATCATCGAACAGGGCTCCCATGGACGCGCAGACGGGCGGCATCATGCGCGGCAAGCGCGGGCTGGTTGTGGGCATCGCCAACAACCGCTCGCTCGCCTGGGGCATCGCTTCCGTCGCGCGCCAAGCCGGGGCCGAGCTCTCGCTCACGTATCAGGGAGACGCGCTGAAGAAGCGGGTGGAGCCGTTGGCGGCGGAGCTGCAGGCGGATGTCGCCGGCCATTGCGACGTGACCGACCCGGCGAGCATGGACG
>JACCSN010000338.1 GCA_013812985.1 Hyphomicrobiales bacterium
CGCCTCACGAGGCGTTGGCGAGGGAGAGCTCCTGCTCGAAGAAGGCGGCCGTCCGCGCCAGGCCCTCCTTCAGCTTCACCCCCGGCTCCCAGCCGAATCGCTCGCGCGCCAGCGAGATGTCGGGGCAGCGCTGCCGCGGATCGTCGACGGGAAGCGGCCTGAACACCAGCTTGGAGCGCGACCCGGTCGCGTCGATGACCTGCTCGGCCAGCTCGCGGATGGTGAATTCGTCCGGGTTGCCGAGATTGACCGGGCCGGTGAAGTCGCGCGGCGCGGCCATCACCAGGAGAAAGCCTCGGATGAGGTCGTCAACGAAGCAGAAGGACCGCGTCTGGCCGCCCTCGCCGTAGATCGTGATGTCATCGCCCTTGAGCGCCTGCACGATGAAATTCGATACCACCCTCCCGTCATAAGGGTTCATGCGCGGGCCGTAGGTATTGAAGATGCGCGCCACCTTGATGTCGATGTCGTGCTGGCGGTGATAATCGAAGAATAGCGCCTCGGCGATCCGCTTGCCTTCGTCGTAGCAGGCGCGCGGCCCGATCGGGTTCACACTCCCGCGGTAGCCCTCCGTCTGTGGATGCTCCAGCGGGTCGCCATAAACCTCCGATGTCGAGGCGAAGAAGATCCGGGCGCCGGTCCGCTTGGCGAGCCCGAGGGCGTTCAGCGCGCCGAGAAAGCTGATCTTCGCCGTCGCGATCGCATTGCGCTGGTAGAAGGGCGGCGAGGCCGGGCAGGCGAGATCGTAAATGAGGTCGAACTCGCCCCAATAAGGCTGGCGCACGTCATGGCGCACAATCTCGAACTGCGGATGGGCGAGGAGATGGGTGAGGTTCCCCTTGCGTCCGGTATAATAATTGTCGAGGCCGACCACGTCATGCCCCTGCGCGATCAGCGCATCGCAGAGGTGCGAGCCGAGGAATCCCGCCGCCCCGGTCACCAGGACGCGCGTCCTGGCGAAGTCGCGGTTCGATTGCGCGTCCGGCGGCCCGCTCACTCGGCGGCCGCCCGATAGGCCGGCTCGCTGTCCTGCCGACCGAGCGAGACATATTCCATTCCCTGCCTGGCGATCTCCTCCGGCTCGAAGAGGTTCCTGAGGTCGATCAGCAGCGGCCGCCGCATGGTGGGGCCGAGCTTCTTCCAGCTGATGGCGCGGAAGGCCTGCCACTCGGTGAGGATGACGACCGCGTCCGCGCCCTTTGCCGCTTCTTCTATCGAGGCGGCCAGATGGAGCTCGGGCAGCAGTTCGCGCGCATGGGCGGCGGCGGCCGGATCATAGGCCGTGACCTCCGCGCCCTCGGCGGAGAGCTGCGGAATAATGGTCAGCGCCGGCGCGTCCCGCATGTCGTCGGTGTTGGCCTTGAAGGCGAGGCCGAGCACGCCGATCCGCCGCCCGTGCAACGCGCCGCCAAGCGCCGCGCGGACCTTCCTCACCATCATCTGCTTGTGGCGGTCATTGGCCCGGATCACGGTCTCCACGATCTCGACCGGGCTGCCGAAATCGTTGGCGGTCTTCACCAAAGCGCGGAGGTCCTTGGGAAAGCAGGAGCCGCCGAAACCAGGGCCGGCGGTGAAGAATTTCGCGCCGATCCGGTTGTCGAGCCCGACCCCGAGCGCCAGCTCCTTGACATCCGCTCCGGTCTGCTCGCATAGCCGCGACAGCTCGTTGATGAACGTCAGCTTGGTCGCCAGAAAGGCGTTCGCCGCGTATTTGATCAGCTCCGCCGTCTCGACGGTCGAGGTCACCACCAGCGGCCGGCCTTTCCGGGTCAACGGCATGTAAAGCCGTTCGAGCAGCTTGCGCGCGCGTTCCGAATGCGAACCGATCACGATCCGGTCCGGTTCCATGAAGTCCTCGATGGCGTTGCCTTCGCGCAGGAACTCCGGGTTGGAGGCGACGGCGAATCGCTCGGCCGCGATATGCTCGCCGACGATGGCCGCGAGCTTCCGGCTCGTGCCCACGGGGACAGTCGACTTGGTGACGAAAACGGTGAAGGGGCGCGGCTCGGGCGAGGCCGCCTGTCCCCGACCGCCGGCCTTGCGGGCAGCTATCGCGCGGGCCGCCTGTTCGGCCGCCGCATGGACATAGCCGACATTGGCGCCGCCGCCATTCCCGTCCGTCGGCGTGCCGACCGCAATGAAAAGCACGTCGACGCCGCCGCCGATCGCCTCGTTGATATCGGTCGTGAAAGTCAGAAGCCCGCGGCTGGCGGTCGCGGCGACAAGGTCGTCCAGGCCAGGCTCGTAGATCGGAATCTCGCCGTCCCGCAGCCGGGCAATCTTCACTGCGTCGGTGTCGACGCAAATGACATGATGCCCGAGCTCCGCAAGACAGGCCCCGGTCACCAGGCCGACATATCCCGTCCCGATCACTCCAACATTCAGCATCGACGGTCCCGCTTCGTTCAGGCGAGCGGCACAATGCCAATGGCGCCCGCGGGCCGCAAGCAGCTTTTTGCCGACGCCGCGTTCGCGGGAAGGCGCGCCCGGTGGGCTGCTCGGCACGGCCCCGGATCGCGGCGACGCCGCGAACGACTCGGGCGGGCTGTTGCAAACCCTCCTCCGATTCGGCGGTCCAGCGCCTCTTAAGCGACATGTGAAAGGCGCATTCGGCGGCCGTGAACTTTCCGTTCACCTTGTTTTAAAGGGCTTTCTTTACGTTCGGTCCCGAGTCGCCCCCGACTTCGTGGCAAAACTGCAACAAGGATTTGGAAAGCCTCGGTGGCCAAGCGACGGATGTTGCCTCGGCTGCCGAGATGGATAGTGTCATTCGCAGGCAGCCGATCGGCGGCCGCTGTTCCTTCCGGGGACCAGCACCAGGGGCGGGGGGCCCCGACTCGGGTGGCGTGGGCCAGGTCGAAAGCGGAC
>JACCSN010000808.1 GCA_013812985.1 Hyphomicrobiales bacterium
GCGAGATGGCACTCGGCCATGATCATGCCGGCGCCGACGCAGCCGATCCGGTAGTCGCGGCTCCTGACCGGCGCGTCGGGTTCAAAGTCCATCGAATCCGCCATCAGCTGCACCTCCCACGCGCTTCTTTTCACCGCCTGCCCCAAACCGCAATCCCGAAGAGGATTCGCGGGGGGCCCTGCTCCCCTTGCGGGCGACGGTGGTTGCGGAGCAGCCGGATGAGGGGTGTCGCGAAGCGATCGAAGCCGGGCGCTCTGACTCAAGACTGTGCATCACATCCTTACAAGCCGCGCTCGCGGCCCTCTCCCGACCTTCGGCTGACGCCGAAGGCCACCCTCTCCCGTCGGAGCGGGAGAGGGCCTCGCGCGCGACCTCGGCGTGATCCGCTTGAATCAGGCGATGCTGATGGCGCACAAGGGCAACCTTCGGCGGGAGGAAAGCGTGCATGAAGCTGGAAAGCGTGCGGGTGTTTGTCGTCGGCAATCCGCCGCCGGGCTACGGCGGGCGCTACTTCGTGTTCCTGAAGCTGCGCACCGCCTGCGGGATCGAAGGGGTCGGCGAGGTCTACGCCGCAACCTTCGGGCCGCATGTCGTGGCCAGGATGATCGAGGACGTCTTCGCCCGCCGCTTCGAGGGTCGCGACCCGACGCGGGTGGAGAGCCTGTGGCGCCAGGTTCACGGCTCCGGCTTCACCCTGCGGCCCGACCCGTCGCTGATGGGGATCATGAGCGGCCTGGAGATGGCCTGCTGGGACATCCTCGGCAAGGCGACGTGCCGCCCAGTCTATGAGCTGCTCGGCGGCCAGGTGCATGAGCGCCTCAGGAGCTACACCTACATCTATCCCGAGCCGGGCGAGAGCGAGGCGGTCTACCACGACGCCGAGCGGTCCGCCGAGCGCGCCGCCGCTTACGTCGCCCAGGGTTTTACCGCGCTGAAATTCGATCCGGCCGGCGCCTATTCCGCCTTCGACCCGCGCCAGCCCGATCTCGCATCCCTGGAGCTTTCGGAGCGTTTCGTCCGGTTGTTGCGCGAGGCGGTCGGCGTCAAGGCCGACCTTCTGTTCGGCACCCATGGCCAGTTCACCACCTCCGGCGCCATTCGCCTCGCCAAGCGGCTGGAGCCCTACGATCCGCTGTGGTTCGAGGAGCCGGTGCCGCCGGAGATGCCGGAGGAGATGGCGAAGGTCGCCCGCGCCACCTCGATCCCGATCGCCGCCGGCGAAAGGCTGACGACAAAATACGAGTTCGCCCGCGTGCTCGCCACCGGCGCGGCCAACATCCTGCAGATGAATTTGGGCCGAGTCGGGGGCTTGCTGGAAGCTAAGAAGATCGCCGGGATGGCGGAAGCCCATTACGCCCAGATCGCCCCGCATCTCTATTGCGGCCCGGTCGTCGGCGCGGCGAACATCCAGCTCGCCACCTGCACGCCCAACTTCCTCATCCTGGAATCGATCGAGCGCTGGGGCGGCTTCCACGCCAGACTGCTTAAGACCCCGATCGCTTGGGAGGACGGCTACGTCATCCCGCCCACGGCGCCGGGCCTGGGGGTCGAGCTTGACGAGGAGGTCGCGCTCGCCAACCCTTACCCCGAGGACGGGCGGCTGCACCTTGAAATGGCGGAAACGCCGCTGTGAAGCAGTTATTTCCGAAGCCTCCCGGTGGCCAGCCGCTTCACCCGTAGGCTGCTGCCAGAGTCTTGCCGCCGGAGCGCATGCGCCAGGTCCGAGAAAGGTGAGGTTGGCGCCGAGGACCAGAAGAAGCGCCGGCGAGAATCCGGCTTAAGGGAGCCCTCTTCCGCCCAGCAATATGGTGGGACCGTCATCGGGCTCCGGAGGCCTCAGCACGGGCGGCGGACTGGCCGCTCTTGCAGCCGGCGCGGCCCTGCCTCTCAAGACCGGCGGCGGTTCCGATCGCGCCGGACGCTGCGCGGCAGGCGGAGCCGCAGCCGGCCGAGCCCTGACGGCGCGCTTCTCAGCCTCGGCCCGCCGTTTCGCCGCATATCTTTCCGCCTCGGCGCGGTTCTGCGCCAGACCGGGCCGAGCTTTGGCCCGCTTCTCGACATCGGCGCGCTGCCGCGCCGCACGCATTTCAGCCTCGCTCGGCGGGTTTACGGCGCGCGGCGCCGGCGCGGGCTGCGTGATGGTGGGCCGAGCCTCGGCGGCGCGGGCCGGGGGCGCCGGTCGCGCTTCCGCCTTGCGCGGCGCCGGGGCGGCCTCGGTTGCTTGACGCGTAGGAACTGCGGCAGCGCTCGAACCGGTCGATTCGACCCTCGACGCAACGCTTGCGGCAGGAGGCTTCGGAACGGGCTGGCTGTCGACGACCCGGGGGCTCGCGGCGGGCGCGGTCACAGGGGCCGCGGCTTCGGAGGCTGGCGGAACGCTGACCGCACCCGGCGGCGTTGCAGGCGAAACCTCGGCGGCCGCAGGTTCGGGAGCGGACGGAGCGCTGGCGATGCGCGGCTCAGCCGCGATGCCGGCGGGTGCGGGAGCGGGCGAAGGCTCGCTGGCGCGCGGTTCGGGCTCCGGCGGTGCGCTCGCCACTTCGGGCTCCGGCGGTGCGACCGACGTTCCGGGGTCCGTGCTGCCCTCTTCCTCCACGACAGGCTGCTCAGGCTCGCTCCCCGTCTCCGCCGCTGCGGCCACCGCGGCCGGCGGTGGCGGGCTCTGGGGAATCTGGATCGGGTCGAGCCCGGTTGCCTTCGCCATGAAATCGCGCCAGATCTCCGCGGGCAGATCGCCGCCGGTCACGTTCTTCATCGGCGTGTTGTCGTCGTTGCCAACCCAGACTCCGGCCACCAGCGTGTCGGTGAACCCGATGAACCACCCATCGCGGTACTCCTGGCTTGTTCCGGTCTTGCCGGCGACGAAGCCGTTCATCGCGGCCTCTTCGCCTGTCCCTTGCCGGACCGCCGCGTTCAAAATCCTGCGCAGGTCGGCCTGGTGGCTCAACGCCCGGGTCGGCCCCGAACCCTGAGGCCGAAGCGTGGGCTCCGCGCCGGGATCGTCAGTCACGCCTGCAACGAACCAAGGCTCCTGCGGGATACGGCCCGAGGCGATCGCGGCATAGGCGCCGGTCAGGTCCAGGGGGGTCACCTCTTCCGTCCCGAGCACAAGCGCGAGATTTGGATTCAGCTCCGCATCGATTCCGAGGTCCCGCGCGGCCCTGATCACATTCTCGACGCCAACCTCCCCAGCCAGCCGGACCGTCGCGGCGGTAAGCGAGCGGGCAAAGGCTTGCTCGACCGTGACCTCCCCGGCATAGCGCTCTTCGAAGTTCTTCGGCTCCCACCCGTCGATCTCGATCGGTGCGTCGAGGATCATGTCATCCGGCTTCCAGCCTAGGCGCATGGCGGCCAGATAGAGGGCGATCGTGAAAGTGGCGCCCGGCTGCCGCTTCGCCTTGACGGCCCGATTGAACTGGGTCTCCTTATAGGAGCGCCCGCCAACCATCGCGACCACCGCGCCCTGAGGGGTCATCGCGACCAGAGCGGCCTGGCCGGCGTTGACATCCGCGCCTTTCCGATCGAGCGCCGTCTTCACCACGTTCTCGGCGATCGCCTGGAGGCGCGGCTGGAGGGTGGTGCGGACCCGCGCCGCTCCTGCAAGCGGCCCCATCGCGTCCTCCAGCTCCGCCTCGACCCAGTCGCTGAACCAGCCACCGCTTTGGGCAACCAAGGCACTGCGGACAGGAGCGGCCGGGTTCAGCACGGCGGCGAGCGCCTCCTCGCGCTTGATGAAGCCCATTTCGACCATGGCGTTCAGGACGAGGGACGCGCGCTCACGCGCCTCCGGGAGATTGGCCTGCGGATTGAGCTTCGATGGGGCGCGGACAATGCCGGCAAGCATGGCCGATTCCGCAAGGTTCAGCTCGCGCACCGGCTTGTCGAAGTGAATTTTGGCCGCCGCCGAAACGCCGGTGGCGCCAGCGCCGAAATAGATGTTGTCCAGGTATTTCGTGATGATTTCATCCTTGCTCATGCGAAAATCCAGCCAGGCTGCGATCGCCGCTTCCTGCATCTTCCGATGCAGCGTCTGCTCAGGATCCAGGAACAGGTTCTTGGCGAGCTGCTGCGTGATGGTGCTGCCGCCTTCCACGATCCCGCCGGCGCTCAGATTTCTGAACGCTGCCCGCACGATCCCAAGCGGATCGATGCCCATATGCTCGTAAAAGCGGCGGTCCTCGATGGCCACGAAGGCTTGGATCAGGTGGTCCGGAATTTCCTCGCGCGTGACCGGGCCGGCATAGCTGCCCCCGTTCTGATTGATCGGGGTTCCATCGGAAGCCTCCAGGAGCAAGGTCGGCCGGGGGTTGGGGGGCTTGGCCAGATCGATTCGATTGATGCCCCAGGCAATCCAGAGTCCGGCGCCGACGAAGAGCAGCAAAAACGCGCCTGCCACGAAGCCGAGGATGCGGGCCGCACGTCCCCGATTTTCTGTGCGAGGGAGAGGCGCCGGCGCGGATCGGGGAGACGCTTCCGCCTGATGCGCCGAAGCGTCGCTCGATTCCCAGACAATCGGGGCGGAAACCGGCCTGTCTGGATTTCGGTCGGCAGCGTTAACCTTGGCCGCGCCTTCCACATTGGCTGGTTGAGGCGCGGCTGTCGCCGCCGCGTCGTCCGCTTTACCGTCCAGGGGCGCGCTCGGAACTGCCGCGGCGGGGCCGTGGGTGGACTCGATCGGCACACCAGCGCCCGGGGCAGCGAGGCCAGCCTGCCCTTCCGAAGGCGCTGGCCCTTGTGACCAACTTTCCCATGAGCTGGCGCGGGGCAATGAAAGAGGCACTGGTGGCGCTACCCCATCGGAAGCCGGTGCGTCCGCGCCTGCGGACTGGATGGGCGTGTGCGTGGCTGAAGGAAGGCTCAGATTGCCGGATTTCGAAACTGCGATCTGGCGTTCGAGAATCGCTATCGCCTCGTCCTTGCGCCC
>JACCSN010000390.1 GCA_013812985.1 Hyphomicrobiales bacterium
GGATGAGCGTTCCCCTGACCCCTTGCCTCGCCGCGTGGCGGCTCAGGCCGGGCCGGCTCGGGCCGCGCTGGTTCAGGCCGGGTCGGTTCAGGTCGCGCCGCCTCGGCGCGCGCTGGTTCAGGCCGGGGCGTCTCGGCCCGCTTCGGCTCGGCGCGGGGCGGCGGCGCTTCGCCGTCCTCCGAGATGATCTGGCGGATCGACGCAAGGATTTCCTCCATGGATGGCTCATGCGCCGTGCTCGGATTCGCCATTTGCAGTTCCCCGTGAAGCCCCGTGCCGAATCGGCAACCGAATCGCCCGCGGATTTAACGGGGAGAAGCCGCGCAAGGAAAGCTCCCCTGATGCACACCTCCTGGTAATTCACCCACCCCTAGCGTCCATCCGGGGTCCTCGACCCGTACCATTTGTCGCGCACCGCCGTGTAATGCTCGACGGGATCGTAGACCGGCGTGTCCAGGCGCAGTTGCTCGGCGGTCAGCCGACCCATGGCGGAAACCAGCGCGAAAGACGCGACCACCTGGTTGCGCTCCGCGATGATCAAGGTCTCGCGCACATTCAGAAGCTCCTGCTGCGCGTCAAGCACGTCGAGCGTCGTGCGCTGTCCGACCCGCTGCTCCTCCTGCGCGCCGCTCAGCGCGAGCTCGGCGGCCTCGACGCCTTCCCGCGCCGCGGAGATTGCGCCCCTGGCGGCCTCGACCTGCGCCCAGGCCGTGACCACGGCGGCGCGCACCTGGTCGCGAGCCAGGTCGACCTCGATCTTCCTCAGCCCGTATTGCTCCTTGGCCTGACGGATGCGCGCCGAAACGGCCCCCCCCTGATAAATCGGGACGGAGACGCGGCCGGTGATGGTCGCGGCGTTGAAATCGCCGGCCGTGTTGAAATCCTCGTTGCGCTGCAGCGTCCCCTCGACGCCCACTGTGGGCAGGAGCTCGCCCTCGATCTGGTTCACCTCGAAGGACTGCGCGTCAGCCTGATGGATGGAGGCCAGAATGACCGGGTGGCCGTTCTGGGCGATTGTCACCGCCTGCGGTTCCCGCCTTGGGATGAGCCGGCCGAACGGGAACCCGCCGACCAGCCCATTCGCCTCGTGGCCGATGAAGCGGCGATAGAGCGCCCGGTTGGCGGCGAGATTGGACTCCGCGAGGCTGACTTCGGCCCGAGCCGAGGCGAGCCGGGCGCGGGTTTGCGCCACGTCGGTGCGCGTGTTCTCGCCGACATTGAAGCGCTCATCCGCCGCGCGGACCTGCTCCTCCAGGAAAAGGACGTTGCGGCGGCGGATGTCGAGAATGGCGATGTCGCGCAGCACATCGTAGTAGGCCTGCGCGGCGTCGAACAGGACGTTCTGCACCGTGTTGCGCAGGAGCTCGCGGCTGGCCAGCACGCCGGCCTCCGATTCCCTTATCGCGTTGCGGGTGCGGAAGCCGCGAAAGATGTTCTGCTGGACCTGCAGCCCGACCGAACCGTTCAGCGATGGGTTCGCGGCGCCGAACTGCCCCGGATCGGTCGCCTGCCCGGTGACGGTGCTGAAAGCCGAGATGATGGGGCGGTTCCCCGATCTGGCGATCGGGACGTTCTCGTCGACCGAGCGCGTATTGGCGCGCGCCGAATTGATCTCCGGGTTGGACCGGTAGGCGGAAGCGAGCGCCTGCGCGACGGTCTCGGCCGACGCCGGCGCGTGGACGAGGGCGGCAAGTCCGGCAAGTCCCGCCATGAGCAGCGATTTGCGACGATGCACGAAAATCCTCGCTGACGCATTTACAGGGCGCGCGGCACAGCCGGGTTAAAGCCTTATCACTTAAGGGACGGCGACGCATGATCTCCCGTGATTTGATCCACGACCGCGACGAATTTGCCACAGGGCCGCGCGTCATGATCGCTGTCAGAACACGAACTCACGCTT
Source organism: Hyphomicrobiales bacterium (assembly GCA_013812985.1). The sequence goes on from JACCSN010000390.1 coordinate 1,901, forward strand.
CCGTTCAAAACCGGGCAGAAGCGCCGCCCAAGTCTCGAATTGCGGCCAGCGGGCCCGCTCGGGCCCGACGCGCTCATACAGCATGGCGCGGCTGATCCGCTCCTGCCGCTCGATGACCGCCAGCCGGCCGTCAGGCTTCAACTGAGCCATGAGGGCGTCCGGCACGAACTCGACGGCCCCGTCGATGAGGATGGCGTCATAGGGCGCTTCTTCGGCGCAGCCCTCCACCAACCTGGCGCGCACCACGCGCGCATTCCCCAAACCCAATTCGCGGAGCCTTGCATCGGCGAACGCGGCGAGCGCCTCATCCTCCTCCACTGCAATGACGGTCCCAGCGAGCCGCGCCATGATCGCGGCCGAATAACCGGTCCCGCAACCGATCACCATGGCTTTCGATTGCGGGCCGAGCCGGAGCGCCTGGACAAGCTGGGCGAGCTGCACGGGATCGATCATCCGCCGGTCTCCCCCGGACGCCGGCAGCTTCAATGCCCGGTCGGAGTAGCTGAAGGGCCGCTCGGCCGGCCCCACGAAAATTTCGCGCGGCGCCGACAGAAACGCGCGGATCAGCTCGCGATCGGTGACGTCGCTCGGCCGGATCTGGTTATCAACCATCCGCTGACGCAGCGTTGCGAAGTCGTACATGCGGGACCCGACGTTCGAGGCGGCCGGTTCTAGGGCCGGCCCGACGGGAGCACAAGCTCGCAAAGCGGCGACCGCGCGCGCGTGGCCATGACGATGCTGCGAGACCCGTGCGCGCGGAACCGCCCTATCACGGCGTTGACGAAACGCTTCATCGGGGGATCGAATCTTCACTCGGCGAGAGCCTGGACAAGTTCGCCGACGCGGCATGGGGAAGAAAGTGGTTCGAGATGTTCCCACCGGGCTCGCGGAAGCCATGCAATGCATTCGATCCCGCTTCTGCATCGGACGCCGACATGGAGCGATTTGCGCGAAT
>JACCSN010000398.1 GCA_013812985.1 Hyphomicrobiales bacterium
TTGCGGATCGTCACGTCGACGAAGCGGCGCATGTCGTCGCGGTAGCGGGCCAGCGCCTCGCGCGCCTCGTTCGCGGCTCTCTCGTGCACGGGGTCCCTGGAGACGCCGGCGAGGCGGAGGAGATCGAACCGGGCCTGCTCCGCATTGCTCAGGAACAGCTCGAAATAGCGGGTGCGCTCCCCCCGCGTCGTCTCCAGGAAATCGTCGCGGGCGGTGCGGGCGGCCAGGAGGTTCCTGTAGATCGTTCCGGCGAGCACCGCGCCGTCGCGCGCCCGGTCCGCCGCGCTGAGCAGCACGAGCGCCGCCAGCGCGATTGCCGCGGCGATCGTGATCGGAATGCCTCCGACCAGAAAAACTCGGTAGGTGATGCGCATGCGAGCTGCCGGGCCGGGATTCCGCGTGCCTTTCGACGCGATCATATCAGAGTGCGGCGAAAGCAGGCGAGATCCGGCCGCGGTTCCGCCGGCGAGGTCGAAGCCCTCGAAATGCCTGTCCATTTCAGCGCCGCCCGACGCCGGCCGTCAGGCCGCCAGCGCCAGGCGCAAGGACAGGCATTTTCGCATTTGCAACATCGGCAATCTGTCGTCGCGGTCGAGCCTGAGCTGCAGCTTGCGGACCGCCTTGAAGCCGAGGCCCCGATAATAGACCTGCGATGTCGCCGGCCCGACGATGTCGGCAACGCGGTAGCCGGCGCGAAGCACGTCGGCTTCCACATGGGCGAGCAGGCTGGCGGCGGCGCCGCGGCGTCCGCCATCGGGATCAAGGAAGAACCCGCGGATCAGGACGGCGTCACCGCCGAGGCGCAACTGCGTCGGCAGCCCGTCCTCGCCGAGAAGCCGATCGCCGCGGTAGCCGAGCGGCAGCACCGACCAGCCGGCGCCCCCGATCAGCTCGCCGTCCAGATCCGCGACGAAATAGCGGCCGGAGGCGACGAGCGCGGGATCGACATCCGGCAAACCGCTTATCACGGTCCGCACTGCGTCGAGCGAGCGGCTCGGCATCTCCAGGCAAACGAGCGATGCGAGACGGAGGTAGTTGACCAAGCCCGCTTCGGCCTCCTCCGCGCGGCGGAACACGTAAGTCGGTTGGCTGAAAGCAAGCATTTTTCCATCCTGAACTTCTTCGCCGACCGCGCGTCGTTCGGGAGCGGTCAGCGGGAAGCGACCCGCGACGCCGGCATGCGCATGAGCACCGTCGTGCTCTCGCCCGTCTGAAAGCCGATGGTCACCGAGCGGATCGCCGGGGCGGCCGAACCGTCGGCCAGGGTGAGGCAGCCAGGCGTCACGTCCGGCCACGTCCCGCCGAAGCAAGCCGGTCGTGCGCCGAGGTCGCCTTTTCGCGCGATCCGGGCCGAGGCGTCGGTGCTGGCCGCGGGGGCCAGCGCGAAAGCGGTGGCGATGCGCTCGGCAGCGATTGCGGCTGAATCCGCGTCGACGCCGCGCGCGCTGCCGTCGGAAGGGATCGCGGCGAGACCGGCGGCCGCCAGAATCAGGCCGGTCAGCGCGGCGGCAACGATCTTGCTCGACTGGATCATGGTGCAATCTCCGTAGCCCCGATTTGCCGGGCTTCCATGACGCCGTTCTAAGCGGCGCCCTTTTCGCCCGCGGTTCATGCAGCGGCTGAAATGATTTCGTCGCGGGCCGAAATTGTTTCTTCCAACGCGGTCCAACGAAACAAATCATCTTGGCTTGCGGGACTGCCGCTTCTTCGCAGCTCTTCCTAACCGTTGAAAAATCGAGTTAGAGGGCATGGGAGCGCGGCTTCTTAGGGGGAACGTGTGAGCTTGGACGAAACCGTGCTGGATTTCCGCCGGCGGGCCGCCGCCGTGGATGGATCGGAGGCGTTGAACGCGAGCTTTCGCGCTGTCGCGGCGCAATTCGGCTTTTCCGACTATGCCGGCGGGCAACTCGAGCCGTACGATCCGAAGAAGCCGTTTCTGCTCTACAACTGGCCGAAGACTTGGCTGGAGCTTTGCGCCGCGCAAGGGTTCGCCACGGACGATGTGGCCGTTCGCGAGGCTTTGCGCTCGCCCGAGCCTTTCACCTGGACCGAGATCCAGGCGCGATTTCCCGGCGTCAGCGCTCGCATCTTCGCGGCCTGCACCGAATTTGGCTGGACCGAGGGCTTCGTCGTGCCGGTGCACGGGCCGGGCGCGGCGCGCGGCGTGGTGAGCCTCGCCGGATCCGGCCCGCTGCTTGCCGGCCCGGCTCGACACGCCATGGAGGCGATTGCCCTCTCGGCTTACGAGCGGGCTCGCGAGCTCGGCGACGGACGCGCTTCAGCGACGGAGAGCTTCACGCGCCGCGAGCAGGAGGTGCTCGCGCTCATCGCCGCCGGCCACAATGACGGCGAGATCGCCGCCGCGCTGGGTGTTTCAAAGACCACGGCGCATTTCCACGCCGAGAATACGCGGCGCAAGCTCGGCGCCGCGACGCGGGCGCATGCCGTGGCCCTGGCCATCACGCGGGGGGTCGTGCGGCTGTGAGGCGAGCCGGCACGCCCTTGGTGCTGAGCGACACTTAGCCTAAACCTCCCCCGCCTCCGGGGAGAACACGTAGCCCGCCCCCCGCACCGTGCGGATCACCTTGGGCCGCGCCGGGTCCGGCTCGATCTTCTTGCGGATGCGGGTGATGCGGACGTCAATGGCGCGGTCGAAGGCTTCCGAATCGCGCGCCTGGGCGAGGTCGAGCAGGCGCTCGCGGGTGAGCACCCGCTTGGGGTTCTCCGCGAAGGCCTTGAGGAGGCTGAACTCGGACGCGGTGAGCGGATGCTCGTTCGATTCCTCGTCGCGGAGCGCGCGCGCATCGAGGTCGAGCCATTTGGTGCCCATCCGCACCGTGCGGTTGGGCGTGCCCGCTGCCTGAGCCGGCCCGGCGGCGGTTCTCCGCAGTACCGAGCGCACCCGCGCCAGGAGCTCGCGCAGCTCGCAAGGCTTGGCCAGGTAATCGTCGGCGCCGAGCTCCAGGCCGACGACGCGGTCGATCGGGCTCGCCGTCGCGGTCAGCATGATGACCGGCACGTTCCCCGAGCCTTTCAGGAAACGGATCAGCGACAGCCCGTCCTCCTCCGGCATGTTGAGGTCGAGCACGACCAGATCGGGTTTTTGCTTCTCGGCGGCGGCGCGGAGCGACTTCCCGCCGTCGCAGAGCGTGACGGCAAAGCCCTGCATCTTCAGGTAATCGCCGATCATGTCGCGGGCCGCCGCTTCGTCGTCGACCACGAAGATATGCTGCGGCTGGCTCATGCGGGGTCCGGTTCGTTGATGAGCGGGAGCGCGATGGCGAACACCGCCCCGCCCGTGGCGCCGGCACCTTCCACGAAGATGCGCCCCTTGTGAAGCTCGACGATGCGCTTGGCGATGGAGAGGCCGAGGCCGGTCGAACTCTCGCCGCCGGTCGGCTTGGCGGAAAGCCGCTGGAAGCGCCCGAACAGCCTGTCCTTGTCTTCAGGCGACAGGCCGGGACCCTGATCGGCCACTCGAATCAGCGCCTCGCGGCCTGATTGGGTGGCGCTCACCAGGATGCGCCCGCCGATCGGGCTGTATTTCACCGCATTGCTGACGAGGTTGTCCACGGCCTCGCGGATGCGCTCCACGTCGCCGCGGACGCAAAGGCCCGGCTCGGCGCTCACCTCGATGACCTGCTCCTTGCCGAGCGCGGGGCCACGGTTCGACTCGGCCACCTCGCCGACCAGAATCCCGATCTCAACCGCATCGGCGCGGACCGAGATGTCGAGCGCGTCGGCCATGGCGTCGGCGATCAGGTCGTCGACCATCGCGGTCAGCCGGCGCGCCGACTGGCGGATATGCTCGACCTGCGCCCGCGCGCTCGCCTCCGGCACCGGCGCCATCGACAGAAACTCGTTCAGCATCTCGGTGCGGCCCAGGATCACCCCGAGCGGGT
>JACCSN010000426.1 GCA_013812985.1 Hyphomicrobiales bacterium
TCGCCATGATCCGCATCATGCTCAAACGCTTGACCAGGCCAAGCTCTTGCTCCTGAATCCATTCTTCTTGGATCGCCTCTAACAGCTGGCGTCAACATCAGTGACGGGGGCCCTCCGCAAAATCCATTTTGACATCGAACGCGAGCAGGCGATCGAATAGTGCAGCCTTGCGATAATAATGCCGCGCTGCGAACCGGCTGTCGGAGGTCTTTTCGCTGCGGTACTCCAGCAGCCCGAACCACAACAAAGGACGCAGGATTCGCGCCTCCATGGCGTAAGCGGACCTGTCCCAGGTCCCCGACAGAATGGCCGGCTCTGGGATAGTGCACAGCCGCGTCAGCTTCTCGCTGGTTTGCCAATCGCCCGCGGAAACCGACAGCGACCAAAGCAAAATGCCAATGTCTGCCTGCGGCCAGGAGCCAAGTAAACCGCGGCCGAAGTAGCCGAGATCCATGTGCCAGAACGCAAGATGAAACAGGATCGCCGGTAAGCTACCTTGCCGCGCATCGCTCAGCATCGACTTCCCCAAGGGCGTCGCCACCAACTTGCCGCGCTGTGCACGCACCAGTGTGGCTGCCTGCGCGAGCAAGCGAAGACATGCAGCGGCAGGAAGTCGGGTTCGTTGATGACCTTGTTGAACCGAAACGCGTCGGCTTAGTCATAGCCCGGCCATTCGATGAGTTTGCACATCTCGGCCACCGCCGCCCGCGACAGGTTGCCGGTTGCGGTCAGCGGAAGGCCATCGCGCTCGGTCGCCTGCCGCAGTAGAATGAGTGTGTTGCGCGCCACCGCTGAGCCGGCGATCTCTTCGGCACTGAGATCATTGGCGATCTGGATCGCGGTCTGCCCGGCCGACGGCTCCTGCCGCAGCGCCTGTAAACTGTCGAAGTTGAGCAGCGTCCAGGCCGGCTCGACCCCATCGAGCCACTGCCGCACCTGCGGATCCTGCAGAAAATCCGCTGCCACCATGGCTCAACCCGCCATGCTCTGCCGTGAGAGGGGCGTGCCGGGGCGCAGCCACTCGTTCAACTTCGACCACCGCCGTCGCCCCGAAACATTGCGAACCGCGATGGCGACGGCCTTCTTCTGACCGACTAGAACAACCAATTTCTTGCCGCGGGTTACGCCGGTGTAGAGCAGATTTCGTTGCAGCATGGCGTAGTGCTGCGTCATGACTGGGATGACCACGGCGGGGTATTCCGAGCCTTGGCTTTTGTGGATGGTCGCCGCGTACGCGGGCACCAGCGTGTCGAGTTCACCAAACCCGTAGGTGACGGTGCGGCCGTCAAAGCTGGCGGTAAGTTCGCCGTCGTCGGAATCAACATCGTCGATGTAGCCGATGTCGCCATTATAAACCTCCTTGTCGTAATCGTTCTCGATCTGCATCACCTTATCGCTGGGCGCGAAGGTCCATCCGAAACGCTCGATCTTACGATCACCGGCTGGGTTCAACGCTGCTTGCAGCTCGATGTTGAGCGAGCGGGCACCGACGCCGCCTCGGTTCATCGGGCAAAGCACCTGGATGTCTCGAATAGGATCGAGGCTGAAGCGCTTGGGAATCCGTGTTTTCACCAGCTCGATGATGCGCTGGACGACGGTTTCGGGATCGTCCGCCTGCACGAAGTAGAAATCGCTATCTGCCGCGGGTGCGCTGAGATCCGGGATAGAACCCTGGTTGATGCGATGGGCGCTGGTGATGATGCGGCTTTGCGCGGCCTGCCGGAACACCTCGGTGAGACGGACTACAGGCACGGCGCCGGACGTGATCATGTCGGCCAGGACCTGACCAGGTCCGACCGACGGCAGCTGATCGACATCGCCAACCACGAGTAGGGCCGCGCTCCCCGGCACTGCCTTGAGCAGGGCGTGCATCAGCATCACGTCGACCATCGACGTCTCGTCCACCACCAGCAGGTCGCAATCGAGCGGGTTCTCCAAGTTCCGCTTGAACCCGCCCGCCTTGGGATCAACCTCCAGCAGGCGATGAATAGTTTTGGCCTCCTGTCCTGTTGTCTCGTTCATGCGCTTAGCCGCGCGCCCAGTCGGAGCGCAAAGCAAAAGCTTCACGTTCTTCGCTGCGAGAATGCGCAGGATCGCATTGACGATGGTGGTCTTTCCAACGCCCGGGCCGCCGGTGATCACGAGGACCTTGGAAGCGAGCGCGAGACGGACAGCCGCTTTCTGGCTTGGCGCCAGCTCGAGGCTGATCCGCTGCTCGATCCAAGGCAATGCCTTATCGGCGTCAATCAGGTCCCAGGGCAATTTGGAGCGAGAGAGCGTAAAAAGCCTCTCAGCGATGGCCTGCTCGGCTCGGTAGAGGCTAGCCAGAAAGATGCAAGCCGTCTCGCCGAGGCTGTCGGCAATCACCGTGCCCTCGGCAAGTTCTAAGTCGAGCGCCGTGCGGATGAGGTCTGCCCCAACTTCAAGCAGGTCTTCAGCCAGCGGCACCAGATCGGCTGTGGGGAGCCCGCAATGCCCGTCGTCCATGGCCTCTGTCAGTGCATACGAGATGCCGGCGCGTACTCGGATCATGGCGGTCTTTTCAACACCAAGCTTCATGGCGATAGCGTCGGCGGTTTTGAACCCGATGCCACGGATATCGCGCGCCAGCCGATAAGGGTTCTCCGTCATGACCTGGACGGCATCGGCTCCGTAGGTTTTGTAGATACGCACCGCGCGGGCGGTTCCCACCCCGTTGCTGTGGAGGAAGACCATAATCTCCCGAACGATCTTCTGCTCGGCCCAGGCGTCCGTGATCCGTTTGGCGCGCACCGCACCAATACCGGTGACCTCACGCAGCCGGTCAGGCTCGGCCTCGATGATGTCGAACACCTTCTCACCGAACGCCTTGACCATCTTTTTGGCGTAGACCGGGCCGATGCTGCGGATCATCCCGGACCCCAGGTATTTCTCGATCCCGTCAATTGAAGTCGGCGCGGACGTGCGCATAAAGCGCGCTTTGAATTGCTGGCCATGAGTATGGTCATTGATCCATTCGCCGGACGCGGTAATCCACTCGCCCGCAGAGATGATGGCGGCGTGGCCGATGACCGTGACAAGCTCGCGATGGCCACGGGCCTTTGCCCGCAAAACGCAAAAACCGTTGTCGCTGTTATGGAAAGTGACACGCTCGACAAGGCCGGCCAGAACTTCTTGGGTTGACGGTTCTTGCTTTGGCTTCATCTGTGTTGCCTCTGCTGGCGCCAGTCCCAAGGCATCTCGAAAGGCCCCGGCCAGATTCGGAGCCCCCCGCTGTGCGCCCGCTCCTCATCGGCGACGTAGTCCCACGAGTACTTCCGATAGGCGACCGCCCAGCCGTTGGCGACCATCCAGCGGTTCAGGTCGTCATTTCCTTTGAAGCAGATCGCGACAATGCGGCCATAGCGGTCGTGATCGCGGGGCTCACAGCGTATGGTCGCCGGGCCGATCCGCTAGGACAACGCGAGCGATGCCTGCTGGCCGCAGCGCCATTCCTCACCAGTCGGGCGCATGCAGACCTGGCGGCTCTCGGGAGCGTCAATCCCATGCAGGCGAATTCGCGTGCCGTGGATCTCGATCGTGTCGCCGTCTATGACGGACGCAACACCCATGATCGACAGAGCCACCACCACCGCCGCCGGCACGGCCCAGAAGCGGCAG
>JACCSN010000432.1 GCA_013812985.1 Hyphomicrobiales bacterium
TCGATCAGTAGCTCGGCAAGCCGCATCGGGACGCCCGGGTCGCGCTCCGACGGTTTGAGGATGAAGGCGTTCCCACAGACGATTGCCGGCGCCAGCTTCCACATCGGGATCATCGCGGGAAAGTTGAACGGCGTGATGCCGGCCACGACTCCGAGCGGCTGACGCATCGAGTAGATGTCGATGCCCGGCCCGGCGCTGTCGGTGAACTCGCCTTTCAGGAGATGCGGAATGCCGCAGGCGAACTCAACCACGTCCAGCCCGCGCTGGATGTCGCCGCGGGCGTCGGCGATGGTCTTGCCATGCTCGAGCGCCAGCGTTTCCGCCAAAGCGGCGTAATCGCGATGCACCAGCTCGATGAACTTCATGAGAACGCGCGCTCGTCGCTGCGGATTCTGGGCCGCCCAGGCCGGCTGCGCGGCGGCGGCGTCGAGCACGGCTGCGCGGACCTCTTCGGATGAGGCAAGCGCCACTTCCGCCTGGATCTCGCCGGTCATGGGCTTCAGCACCGGAGCGCTGCGGCCGCTGCGGCCCGCCCGGTGCTCGCCGCCTATGAAGTGACCGATGGCTCTCATGATCGACGCTCCTGAAGCAAAACGCGGCTGAATACAGGGTCCTCAGCGGTGCGTGAATTCCGGCTTTCGCTTTTCGGTGAAGGCTCGCATGCCTTCCTTTTGATCGGCAGTCGCAAACATGGAATGGAACACCCGCCGCTCGACCCGTATGCCCTCGGCCAGCGTGGTCTCGAACGCCCGGTTGACCAGTTCCTTGGTCAGAATGGCGCTCGGCAGCGACATCGAAGCAATCGCCTCGGCCGCCTTCATGGCTTCGTCGAGCAGCGTGGCCGACGGCACGACGCGCGACACGAGCCCACAGCGCTCCGCCTCCACCGCGTCCATCATCCGCCCGGTCAGGCACATGTCCATCGCCTTCGCCTTGCCGATCGACCTGGCTAGGCGCTGGGTGCCGCCCATGCCGGGCATGACGCCAAGCTTGATCTCCGGCTGGCCGAACTTGGCATTGTCGGCGGCGATGATGAAGTCGCACATCATCGCGACCTCGCAGCCGCCGCCGAGCGCATAGCCGGAAACCGCGGCGATGATCGGCTTGCGGGTCGCGGTGAAGCGCTCCCAGACGCTGAAGAGATCGCCTTCCTGCATCTCGCTGAAGGAGCGCTCCTGCATGTCCTTGATGTCGGCGCCGGCGGCGAACGCCTTTTCGGAGCCCGTCAGGACGATGCAGCCGACGCCGGGGTCCCTGTCCGCCGCCGACATGGCTTGAACCAGTTCGTCCGCGACCTTCAGGCTCAGGGCGTTGAGAGCCTCCGGGCGGTTGAACGTCACGAGCAGGACGCGCCCACGCATATCAGTCAGGATCGTTTCATAGGTCATTCGCCTGCGTTCTCCGCCGCCCCTCTGAGGAATTCGATGATGCCGGAGAAATCCTTGCCGCCATGCCCGAGCGCGCTGAACAAGGCGTAGATCTGCGCGGCTTCCGCTCCGAGCGGCGTGTTGGCTCCGGAGGCGAGCGCCGCTTCCTGGGCCAGGCGCAGGTCCTTCAGCATCAGGTCGGCCGAAAATCCCGGCCGGTATCCATTGTTGGCCGGCGAACCCGGCACCGGCCCGGGAACCGGGCAATAGCTCGTCAGCGACCAGCACTGGCCGGATGAGGACGCGGCGACATCGAACAGCGCCTGTCGCGCGAGCCCGAGCTTCTCGGCAAGCACGAAAGCTTCGGCCACGCCGATCATCGAGACGCCGAGGATCATGTTGTTGCAGATCTTCGCGGCCTGCCCGGCGCTGCCGGCGCCGCAATGCACGATGCGCTTGCCCATCGTGGCGAGGATCGGCTGGCTCCTCTCGAACGCCTCCGCGGAGCCCCCGGCCATGAAGGTCAGGGTTGCATTGCGGGCGCCGGCCGTTCCGCCGGATACCGGGGCGTCAAGCGACGCGCAGCCGCGTTCGCTCGCCATTTCATGCGCTTTGCGGGCGCTGTCCACGTCGATCGTCGAGCTGTCGATGAGGAGGGCGCCGGGCCTGACCTCCGTCAGGAGCTCGGCCCAGACCGACAGAACGTGCTTGCCCGCCGGCAGCATCGTCATCACGATGTCGGCGTCGGCCAGGGTGGCTGTCGCGGAACAGGCGATCTCGACACCCTCCGCCGCCGCCGCCCGGCAGGAGGCTTCCGACAGGTCGAAGCCGACGACGCGGTGGCCCGCCTCGACGAGGTTCGCGGCCATCAGTCCGCCCATATTGCCGAGCCCGATGAAAGCGATCACCTGCGACGCCATCGTGTCCCCTTGCGCGCCTCGAGCGCGGCGGCGTCAGCCATATGTCCGCTCATCCGAGATGACCTTGCCGTCGTTCGGCAAGCTGCCCGGGCCGACGATTTCCGCCTGGCCCCTCACCTTGGTCACCGCCAGAAGCGTCGCGGCGAGCGCTTCGGCAAGGCGGGGATCGCGCGTTTCGCTTTCGGCCAGAAGCGTCATCGCATCGGCCTCGGCGTCGCGGGTCACCACCAGGCGCAGGCGCGCCACATCGGGGTGGCGCCGGGCGATCTCCGCCACCTGCTCAGCGCGGACGAACATCCCCTTGACCTTCGTCGTCTGGTCCGCCCGGCCCATCCAGCCCTTGATGCGCATGTTCGTGCGCCCGCATGAACTTTGTCCCGGGAGCACGGCCGTGAGGTCGCCGAGGGCGAGGCGGATCCAGGGCATTTGCGGGTCGAGCGAGGTCACGACGACCTCTCCGACCTCGTCGCCGCTCACCGGATCCCCAGTTCCCGGCCGCACGACCTCCAGGATGATGTCCTCGTTGACCACCATCCCTTCCCGCGCGCCCGTTTCATAGGCGATCAGGCCAAGATCGGCGGTCGCGTAGCTCTGATAGGCGTCGAGGCCACGACCGGCGAACTCGTCCTGCAAGGATTTCGGGAACGCGGCCCCCGACACGACGGCCTTGCGGAGCGAGCCGATCTCGTTCCCGGCGCTCGACATCGCATCGAGCAGGATTTTCAGGAAATCCGGCGTCCCGCAATAAGCGACCGGCTTGAACGCCTGGATGAGCTCGAGCTGCTGCTCGGTGTTGCCCGGTCCCGCCGGAATGACCGGACAGCCGAGCGCGCGGGCGCCGGAATCCAGGATGAAGCCGCCGGGGGTGAGATGATAGGAGAACGTGTTCAGGACTACGTCGCCACGCCTGAAACCGGCCGCGAACAGCCCCCGCGCGCAGCCCCAGGGATCGTCCCCGGACCGCTCGGCTTCGAAGATGGGTCCGGGCGAGGTGAAGAGACGACCGAAAGCTCGGAGCGGCGCGGCCGCCAATCCGCCGAAGGGCAAAGCGGCGGCGTGAAGCGCCGGCAGGTCGGATTTTCGCAGCACCGGCAGCTCCGCCAGAGCCGCCCGGCTGGTGATCGTGCTCGGATCGACACCGTGGAGCCGCGTCGCGTAAGCGGGCGCCCGCATGGCCGCGGCCAGCACGCCAGGCAGGCGCGTCAGGAGATCGGCCTCGCGCTCGCCCGCATCGCGCGTCTCAAAGGTGTCGTAATGGTCCGCCACGCTCACGCCAGCCATCGCTTCCGCCGCCGGTAGTGCTTGACCTCTTTGAACGAGCGGCGGTTGCCGCCCGAGACGCCGAGATAGAACTCCTTCACGTCCTCGTTCTCGCGCAGCGTTTCGGCAGTCCCGTCCAGCACGATGCGCCCATTCTCCAGGATGTAGCCGTAGTCCGCGAAGCGGAGCGCGATATTGGTGTTCTGCTCGGCCAGCAGGAAGGACACGCCCTCCGCTGCGTTGAGGTTGCGCACGATCTCAAAAATCTCCTCCACGATCTGCGGCGCGAGCCCCATCGACGGCTCGTCGAGCAGGATCATCTTCGGGCGCGACATCAGTGCGCGACCCAGCACGCACATCTGCTGCTCGCCCCCGGATGTATAGCCGGCCTGCGCGGTCCGGCGTTCCCGCAATCGGGGGAAGTAGGAATAGACCAAATCGAGGTCGCGTCCGATCGCGCCGCGCCCGTCCTTGCGAGTGTAGGCGCCGGTCAAGAGGTTTTCCTCGATGGTGAGGTGGCCGAAGCAGTGCCGGCCTTCCATCACCTGGATGCAGCCGCGCCTGACCAGCTGGTTTGGCGACAGATCCTCCACGCGCTCGCCCAGGAACTCGATGGAGCCCTTGGTCACCTCGCCGCGCTCGGCTTGAAGCAGGTTCGAGATCGCCTTGAGGGTCGTCGTCTTGCCCGCGCCGTTGGCGCCGAGGAGCGCCACGATCCCCTTATGAGGAACACTGAGCGAAACGCCCCTCAGGACGAGGATGATGCGGTTGTAGATCACCTCGATATTGTTGACCTTCAGGACGTCCGGCAGGATTTCGGGCGTCGCGGCGGGCTGCTGCTCCATTCGGACGGCGGATTGCATGGACCCCTCGTGGGGAGTGGCGGACATCCCGGATACGGCCGCGCCCGCGAGAGCGCGGCCGGTGTTTCTCCGGTCAGGTGCTCTTGCACGCCTCCGTCCGCTCCGGCCACGGCGCGTTGGTCTTGACGTATTCGTCGGCGGCCGTTTCGAGGAGCGGCTGCACCACGTCGGTCATCGGCGCGAAATACTCTGTCGCCTGGACCCACTTCTCGCCGTCCCATTCCTGCACATAGACGTCGTGGTGGCCGGAATGGTTCTCGCAGGTGATGCGGACCGGCCGCATGAAGCCTTCGGCGCCGAGTTCCTTGATGCGCTCTTCCGTGATGTCGAGGTTCTCGAGCCCGATCCGCATGTCCACCGCGGTGATCGCCGTCTTGCCGGTGATCTCCTGCGCGGTGCGGATCGCTTCGGCCATCAGGATGGAATTGTAGACGCCGCGATTGTAGAGGTTCTCGCCGACCTTGGCCGGCTCCACCTGGCTCTTGCCGGCGTCGACGACATGCGTCTTGATGTCCTGGATGACAGGATAGTCCGCGCCGACGCCATGGAAGTTCAGCGTGCGGTAGCCCTTGGCCTGCTGGCCGCCGGCCCGCGCGTCATCCTCGCCGCCCGACCACCAGACGCCGTAGAACTTGTCCATCGGGTAACGGATCTCGGTGGCTTCCTTGACCGCGGTCGGGTTCATCGCCCCCCAGCCCCACATGATCATGTAGTCGGGGTTGTCGCGGCGGATGTTCAGCCATTGCGACGACTGGTTCTGCATCTCCTGGCCGGGAACCGGATACTGCATCAGCTCGAAGCCGTATTTCTCGGCCATCTGCTCGAGCAGCGGGATCGGCTCGCGCCCGTAGCCGGCGTCGAGGAAGATGAAGCCGATCCTCTTGCCCTTCAGGTTCTCCAGGCCGCCTTCGCGCACTGATATGTCCTTGATGACCGCCGAGGCGCCGTCCCAATATGTGTCGGGCGGGTTGAACACCCATGGGAACGCTTCGCCCTGGGCGGCCGCCGAAAGCCCATACGCCATGGAGAGGACGGGGATCTTGTCCACCGCGGCTTTCGGGATGACCTGCAGCGTGATGCCGGTCGACCACGGATTGAACACGACGGTCTTCTTGGCTTTTGCCTGCTCGTAGCACTCCACCCCTTTCTGGGTGTCGTAGCCGGTCTCGCATTCCTCGAGCTCAATGCGCACGCCGCCGATCCCGCCGTCGCGCTCGTTCAGCATGGTCAGGTAATCCGCCATCCCGTTGGCGATCGGGATGCCGGAGCCGGCGTAGGCGCCGGTGCGGTAGGTGGGCAGCTGGATGTAAATGCTGTCTTGCGCCCTGGCCTCGACGGCCATTCCGCCCGCCAGAGCCAGCAGCGCCGCGCCGAGCGCCAATCCTTTCACAGCCATCACGTTTCTCCCTCGCTGCGGCGTACGCCGCGTCTTCTTGGGCCGTTTCGCACAACTCGTCGGGTCGACCTCTCTCGCGATGGTAGCCCGGAGAGGCTGATCCTGAAAGCTCCAATTTCCCCGATAGCCTAGCCGTAGGGGAAGGGCCAGGCGCGGAGCTTCTCCTTGCCGACCTGCCACAGCCGGGCGAGGCCATGCGGCTCCGCGATCAGAAGAAAGACGATGAGCGCGCCGATGGTCATGGTCGTCAGGTGCTGGATCGTTTCCGCGCCGAGGCTGAGCCCAAGCGCCGCCAGCACGATGCGGAGCGCGATCGGCAGCACCCAGATGAAGGCGGCGCCCATGAAGCAGCCGACCAGGCTGCCGAGGCCGCCGAGGATCGCCATGAACAGGATCTGGAAGGACAGCCGGATGGAGAAGGAGGACGGCTCCGCCGCGCCGAGCCAGAAGAACACCAGCATCGCGCCCGCCACGCCGCAGATGTAGGACGACACCGCGAAGGCGGAGAGTTTTGCGTTGAGCGGCCGCACGCCTATCAGCTCCGCGGCGATGTCCATGTCGCGGATCATCATCCATGTCCGGCCGAAACGGCCGCGGATGAGGTTCTTCACCAGCCAGGTGATCCCCACCACGATGACGAGCACGATGAAGTAGCGGGTGAGCGGCGCGGCGGCCGGGCCGGTGGCGATCAACCCGAAGGCGGTGCGGGTCGGCACCTCGATCGCCCCGGACGGATTGTAATTGTAGAGCCAGGGAATGCGGATGAAGCACCATTCCAGGAAAAACTGCGCCGCGAGCGTCGTGACCGCGAGGTAAAGGCCTTTGATCCTGAGGCTCGGCAGGCCGAAGAGGATGCCGATGCCGGCGGAGAACAGGCCGGACGCGAGCACCAGAGCGACGACGTTCACGTCCGGAAAGATGCTGGTGAGCTTGTAGCACGCATAGGCGCCCACTCCCATGAAGGCGCCCGTGCCGAGCGACAGCTGGCCGGCATAGCCGGTCAGGATGTTGAGCCCGATCGTCGCCAGCGCGAAGATCAGGAAGGGGATCATGATGGAGGTGAGGAAGAACGCGTCGGCGGTGAGCGGGATGAGCACGAAGGCGACGACGAGGATGAGGCCGAGGCCGACCCGGTCCTGGCGGATCGGGAACATCGCCTGGTCGGCTTCGTAGGTCGTCTTGAACTGGCCGGCTTCGCGGTAGAACATCCGATCCCCGCTTAGTGGTGAAAATCTGACGCTTGACCCTGATGCGGAATAGCGCTTCCGACCCATTGCGGACCATTCGGACGGTCCCGCGTCGGGACGCCGCAAGGTGGTCCGTCAGGATTTCCCATCGAATTCGGCAAGGTCCTCGCCATCGTAGTACTGAGCCGGTGTGATCCGGCCGAAGAGGTTGAGGGAAGGAAGAGAGTCGCTGCCGGGCGCCGCGTCCACGGCGATCTTGCCCGAGTCGGGATACTCGATGATGTCGGTGGGACCCTCCACGGACAGAGCGAGATAACGCAGCTCCGCATGGCCCGTATTGATGATCTGGTGCGCTTCCTTTCCCGCGGGGGCGGCGATGATGTCGCCCGCACGGATCGGAAGTGTCTCGCCGTCCAGCCGCCTCACGCCTTCCCCTTCCAGGATGAAGAAAAGCTCGTCCGACACATGGTGACGGTGGAAGGGACAAGCACTCTTTCCCGGCGGGACGACCACGAGCGAACAGCCGATCCTGCTCGAACCGATGAGCGGACCCACTTGAGCGACTCGAGCGGAGAACCCCTTCCCGTCTCCAATCTGCCGCATCGTCAGATCGCCGAGGTTGATGATGCGCTTCTCACCCATGGTGGCACTCCCCGACCGGTTGACCTGTGCGGCCACTATCCGCGCCGACAGAGCTTGCACAAGGCTCCCCAACGTCCGCTTCCCACTCCAAAACGGTAGTTTAGCCTTGGATGCCAAGCGTCGGATTTTCATTCATTAGTTTGCCTCACCCGACCGGCGAGGCGGTGTTTCGCTCCACGCGTTGGCATGCTCGCTGAAGTCCGGACGCTGCGGATTGACGACGCAGAAGCGGTGCCCGGTCGGCGCCTCCATGACGATCCATCGCTTGATGGCCGCGATGCGCTTGGCCCCCAATGCCTCCAGTCGCGCGGCTTCGGCCTCCGTGTCGTCGGTCTCGATGTCGAGGTGTACGCGACTGTCATGCTCGACCTGCTGCAGGAGCATGACGATCTCGCCGTCAGGAGTTTCAAGCTTGACGTATTTCGGGTCTTCCGGGTCGCGGACGGCGCGGTAGCCGAGCGCGTCGCTCCAGAACCGAGCGGCGGCGTCCAAATCGTCCACGCGGCAGTCGATCACCAGGCCTGCGAGACGGCTCTTGTGCATGTCTTGTCTCCTTACACCCGTTCGATGATCTTCTCGCCGAACAGGCCCTGCGGCCGGAACAGGAGGAAGATCAGCGCGATCACATAAGCGAGCCAGCTCTCGATGCCGCCGCCGACCAGCGGCC
>JACCSN010000479.1 GCA_013812985.1 Hyphomicrobiales bacterium
TGCTCGTAATAATGGCCGCGGCCGGCGAGCACCGCGACCGGCGCTCCGGCGATCTGGCCGATGACGAGCGAGCCGGAATGGCCCGAAACGGCGGGAACCGGGAAGCCTTCCAGGTCGGCGTAGCGGAAGGCGACCGGGCGCTCGACCGCATGGACGAAATTGCTCAAGCCGGAGCCGAGCACGATCGCCACGCGGGGCAGCGCCGATATACGCTCGCTGATGCGGGCGGCATTCCGTTCCGCTTGCTCCAATGGCTTGTTCAGCGATTCCTCCCGGCCCCTTGCGAAGGGCGCCCTTGCTGTCGGCCCGAGCCGAACCGTCCCGCCTTAATCCAATTCGAAGGCCTTGGGCAGGAGTTCGCCCAACGTAACGGTCTCGACCACGCCGGTCTCGTCGCAGAGGTGGACCTTGGTGCCGGCGGCGCCGAACTCGCGCAGCCGCTGCCGGCAGCCGCCGCAAGGCGTCACCCTGGGCATCTTCTCGGCGACCACGGCCACCTCGGCGATCCGCCGCTCCCCCGCCATGACCATATGGGCGATCGCCGAAGTCTCGGCGCACCAGCCTTCCGGATAGCTGGCGTTCTCTATGTTGCAGCCGGCGAAAAGCCGACCGGTGTCGGTGAGAATGGCGGCGCCGACCGGGAATTTTGAATAAGGCACATGCGCCCGCGCCATCGCCGCGCGCGCCGCCTCGAAGAGTTCATTCGCGCTTGCCATCAGCGCTCCTGATTCTGCCGCGTTTCCCAATTGGAAATTTCGCTCTTCATCGCTTGATATAGCTGGTCCAGATCGCGTGTGATCGTGGTTTCGATGACGACGGGATCGATGGCAAGATAGCCGTGCGCGAGCCGAACGCGCAGCCCGCTTATCGCAACCCAATCTATGGTCGGATACCGCTGCTTGACTAACTTCGGAAGCTTGTCTGACGCCGCCTCGCAAACTGTCTCCAGGAGCCGAAGCGTGGCGTCGAACGCCATGTCCGCATCGGCCCTTCCTGCTTTGACCCGAGCCCGGTAATCCCAGATGCGTTCGATCCCTTCAACAATATGCCAGGCGAAATCGCGCCAGTCTTTCCTCATATCGGCTGAGCCTCAGCGAGGACTCGTTTGCGAATCCCCCGAAGCAGAGAGCCCTCGTCAATTAGGTCAACAGGCGCTTTGAGGAGCTCCTCCAGCTCCGCCTTCATCCGCACAATATCTCCTAGGCTAGCCTGCGGCTTCAAGCTGACAAGAAGATCGATATCGCTGTCGGCGTGCCGCTCGCCGCGCACGGATGATCCAAATATCCTCGGGTTGAACGCCCTGTTGCGCTCGGCGATCTCAAGAATTTCTCCGCGCTTGGAACGAACGAGCTTGAGAACCGCATCTGGTTCGTCGTGCGCCCTGACGAACCGCCTTGCCTTGTTCGTAAGCCAAAAATAAGCGCATTCGAAAGGGGCGGTGCCCAGCGCGTGCAGCACCTTCGCCGCGCCGATGAAGGATAGGTAGGCGATGGCAGGATTCAGCCGTCGGGGCTCCCACTCATAACGGCCGGCCAATTCCTTCGGCTCTAATCGAATATCGATCCGACTCTCGTTCACCAGATCGGCGGCAATCCGCAAAGCGTCTTCAGCGGGATCCCGTTTCATGAAGAATCCGTCAAACAATGCGAAGAGGTGCCCCTGCGGGTAGAGTCTGGAAAAACCGAGGGGCCGACTTCCAATCTCCTGCGAGTCTTCGACAACCCCGCGCTCAATCAGCTCTTCGACAGCTTCTCGGATTGCTCCATCCGAAAGAGTTGTGCCTTGCTGGACATCCTCCGGGCTTAGCTGCGGATCAAATCTCAAGCCGTGCTTCGACCCCCGGACAATAAGTTCGACGACTTGCGCCGCGGCGGGAGACAGGCCCATTCCTGAGGTAGGAACAGCGGAGTCCGAAGTCCTCGGCCGCGTGCTTGGACGGCGATCGATCTCGCGGATATCTTCGATCAGTCGGGCGATATCCTCGTCAATGTCTTTGATCTCCGGGCTCAACAAGCCGCGCAGCAAGGGCGGCAACTCTTGCGCCTGCAGATTATGACGGAGAGGTATAAATCGGCATTCCCCTTCGACTCGCTTGACGAAGGCCGCGTCCATTTCGGCCCTGACCCACGCCTTCTCAACGCTGTGAGGCGTCAGAAGGACAACGAAATGCGTGCACCTGCCGAGCCCAACATCGATTCTCCCGCGAAGGCTATCCCCGGCGCGGATTTCCCATTCGTCAAAGAATACTTCCATGCCGTTTTCGAAAAGCCGGGCTGCGATCTCTCGCGCAAGCGTCTTGTCCTCCGAGGCATGGGACAGGAACACAACCGGTGGCCTGGTCTGTCCAGATACGCCGACTTTGTTCATGAAATTCATCCCAGGTCGCTGATTGTATCGACCTACGGCATATAGCCTCTACCGCTCCTTCACGTAAGGCACGCCGCCGGCCTTGGGCGGCACCGCCTTGCCGATGAAGCCGGCGAGCAGGATGACGGTGAGGATGTAGGGCAGCGCCTGCATCAGCTGCACGGGGACGACGCCGATGGTCGGCAGCACGACGCCCTGCAGACGGATCGAGAGGGCGCTGAGCAGGCCGAACAGGAAGCAGGCGCCGAGCACGCGCCAGGGCCGCCAATTGGCGAAGATCAGCGCGGCCAGCGCGATGTAGCCCTGGCCGGCGGTCATGTCGCGGCCGAAGCCGGCGGACTGGGCGAGCGCCAGGTATGCGCCGGCGACGCCGCAGAGAATCCCGGCGATGATGACGGCGCGGTAGCGCAGCAGCACGACCGATATGCCCGCCGTGTCGACGGCGGCCGGGTTCTCGCCGACCGCCCGGAGCCGGAGCCCGAAGCGCGTCCGATAGATCACCCAGGCGGTGAGCGGCACGGCGAGGATCGCCAGGTAGACGATGACGTTATGGCCCGAGACGAGGGCGCGGTAGAGCGGCCCGAGCACCGGCACGCCGCCCGCCGCGGACGCCCCAGGCAGCTCGACCGCCGTGAACCGCGCCTCGTTGGGGAGCTGCGGGGTCCGGCCGCCCTCCCCGAACCAGGCCTGGCCGAGAAAGGCGGGGAGGCCGGAGGCGAGGAAGTTGATGGCGACGCCGGAGACGATCTGGTTGCCGCGCTGCGTGATCGAGGCGAAGCCGTGCACGAGCGCCAGCAGGATGGCGA
>JACCSN010000483.1 GCA_013812985.1 Hyphomicrobiales bacterium
GACATCGATCAGGCGCTCGACGCCGCGCGGGCGATCGGCCGGCTCGATGTCGGCCAGGGCGCCGTCGCCGTGCGGGGCCGGGTGGTGGCCACGGAAGATGCGGGCGGAACCGACGCGCTTCTCCGACGTGTCGCGATATTGCGCGAGAGCGGCGGGATCGCCAAGACCGGCGGCGTGTTGGTGAAATGCTTGAAGCCGCAACAGGATCGGCGTCTCGATTTGCCCACCATCGGTCCGGAGACGGCCGCGGGCGCCAGGCTCGCCGGGCTCGACGGCGTAGCGGCGGAGGCCGGCCGCGCCTTGCTGGCGGGTCGCGGCGAGACGGTCGACGCTTTCCGGCGCGCCGGCCTGTTCCTGGCAGGACTCAAGCCGACCGATCCATCTTAAGGGGCTGAGAAGACGCTGCGCATCGCCTTGGTCATCGGCGAGGAATCAGGCGATCAGCTCGGCGCGGCCCTGATCGCAGCCATCCGCCGGCTACGGCCGGAGGCGAGCTTCGTAGGGCTCGCCGGAGAGCGGATGCAGGCGCTCGGGATGGACACCCTGTTCCCGATCTCCGACGTGGCGGTGATGGGGCTTGGGTCGGTGCTCGCCCATCTGCCGCGGATCGCCAGGCGCGGCTACCGGACCGTGGCGGCCGTGCTCGGAGCCGAGCCGGACGTCCTCGTCATCATCGACAGCCCCGGCTTTACCCATGCAGTGGCGAAGCGGGTCGCACGCCGGCGGCCGGATCTGCCGATCATCGATTACGTCTCGCCGTCCGTCTGGGCATGGCGGCCCGGCCGGGCCGCGCGGATGGCGCGCTACGTCGACCACGTGCTGGCGCTGCTGCCGTTCGAGCCCGCCGCCCATGCGCGGCTCGGCGGGCCGCCATGCACCTATGTCGGTCACCCGCTGATCGAGCGGCTGGGTGAGCTTCGCCCGGCGCCGGGAGAGCGTCGCTCCCTCGGCGGCCCGTTGATCCTGGTTCTCCCGGGCAGCCGCCAAACCGAAATTTCACGGCTCATGAAGCCGTTCGGAGAAGCGGTGCGGCTGATCGCGGCGGCGCGGCCTGATGTTGAACTGCTGCTTCCAGCCGTCCCGCATCTCCATGAGGAACTCATGGCCCGCTCAGGCATGTGGCCCGTGCAGCCGACAATCGTGCTCGGCGAAGCGGCGAAGTTCGCCGCGTTCCGCCGCGCCCATGCCGCGCTTGCTGCTTCGGGGACGGTTACGCTGGAACTCGGCCTTGCCGGCGTTCCGGCCGTGGTCGCCTATCGGGTGGACCCGGTGGCGCGAGTCCTGAAGCGATTCCTGAACGTGCCTTCGATCGTGCTCACAAATCTGGTTCTCGGCGAGAACGTCGTCCCGGAATTCCTCGACGAGGATGGAAGCCCGGAGGTGCTGGCGCGCGAAACGCTGGCGCTCCTTGATGAAGGTCCTGCTCGGACGGCCCAGCTAAGGGCGCTCAATCGCCTGGAGCAGCAGATGAGCGTGAGCGCGCCGCCGAGCGAATTGGCCGCGAGGATCGTTGTCGAGGCGGCGGAACACGGCGCGGGACGCCGCGCCGCGATGCTTCAACGGCGACCGGAGATCGGCACGTAGCGCCGTTCGGTGGCGCCGGTATATAATTGACGAGGGCGTCCGATCCGCTGCTGCGGATCCTCGACCATCTCGTTCCACTGCGCCACCCAGCCGACGGTGCGCGCCACCGAGAAAAGAACGGTGAACATCGTCGTCGGGAAGCCGAGCGCCTTCAGCGTGATGCCGGAATAGAAATCGACGTTCGGGTAGAGCTTCTTCTCGATGAAATACTCGTCGCTGAGGGCCACACGCTCCAGCTCCATGGCGACTTCGAGCAGCGGGTCGTCGTTGACGCCGAGCTCGCCCAAGACCTCATGACAGGTCTTCTGCATGATCTTCGCGCGGGGATCGTAATTCTTATAGACCCGATGACCGAAGCCCATGAGACGAAACGGGTCGTTCTTATCCTTTGCCCGCGCCACAAATTGCGGGATGCGGTCGGCAGTGCCGATCTCGGCCAGCATGTTGAGGGCGGCCTCGTTCGCCCCGCCATGGGCCGGCCCCCACAGACAGGCGATGCCGGCCGCGATGCAGGCGAACGGATTGGCGCCCGACGATCCGGCCAGCCGAACCGTCGACGTCGAGGCGTTCTGCTCGTGGTCTGCATGCAGGATGAAGATGCGATCCATCGCCCGGGCGAGGACCGGGTTGACCACATAGGGCTCGCACGGCACAGCGAAGCACATGTGCAAAAAGTTGGCCGCGTAATCGAGGTTGTTCTGGGGATAGATGAAGGGTTGACCGACGGAATATTTGTAAGCCATGGCCGCGATGGTCGGCATCTTGGCGATCATCCGGAGCGAGGCCACCATCCTTTGGTATGGATCGGCGATATCGGTGGAATCGTGATAGAACGCGGACAAGGCGCCGACCACGCCGCACATCACCGCCATTGGGTGGGCGTCGCGCCGGAAGCCCGTATAGAACCGCGCCATCTGCTCGTGCAGCATGGTGTGACGCGTGACGCGGTTGTCGAAATCGTCCTTCTGCGCCTTGGTCGGCAGCTCCCCGTAGAGGAGCAGATAGCAGGTTTCCAGGAAATCGCCGTGCTCGGCGAGCTGCTCGATCGGATAGCCGCGATAGAGGAGAATCCCTTCGTCGCCGTCGATGAAGGTGATCTCCGACTCGCAGGCCCCGGTCGAAGTGAAGCCTGGATCGTAAGTGAAGCGTCCGGTCTTTTGATAGAGCGTGCTGATATCGATCACCGCGGGGCCGATCGTCCCCTCGCGGATGTCGAAATCCCAGCTTTCGTCGCCGACGGTCAGCTTGGCTTGCGTGTCACTCATGCCGTGCCCTCTTGAGGAGCGACACGGAATCGGCCCGCGGCAGAGGCCGGTTGCAGCGCGACGCAGAGAACCGTGTCTCTTATGAAAGGTGACGACAATTAGGCGTTTTTGCACCGCACCGCAAGCTTGGTTGCGCCGCGATCACCCCTGCGGAATCTGATCGGACAAGCGGGCGAGGCTTTCCTCGCGCCCCAGCGCCACGAGCACGTCGAAGATCGGCGGCGACGAGGCGCTGCCGGTCAACGCGGCCCGTAGCGGCTGCGCCACCTTGCCGAGCTTCAGCGACCGGGATTCGGCCAGATCGCGGACGGCGGCTTCCAGGTCGCCGGCGGTCCATGGCTGGGCTTCGAGGGCATCCTTGAGTTCACGCAGGATCAAGCAGCTCTTGCCTTCCAGCAACGCCGCGGCTTTCTCGTCAAGCCGGATCGGCCGCGTTGCGACCAGGAACGCCGCCGCATGAAGAAGCTCCACCAGCGTCTTGGCGCGCTCCTTCAATGCCGGCATGAGCTTGAGCAGGCGCTCCCGCAACCCCGCATCGAGCTCCGCGGCGAACTGCCGGCCGCCATCGATCTCCGGCAGGATCGCCTCCAGCCGCCGCAAGAGCTGGGCGTCATCGGTCGTCCGCATGTAATGCCCGTTGACGCTCTGCAGCTTGGCGAAATCGAAGCGGGCAGGGCCCTTGCCGACGGCGCCGAGATCGAACCAGGCCGCAGCCTGCTCGCTGGAAAAGAACTCGTCGTCCCCGTGCGACCAGCCGAGCCGCGCCAGATAGTTGCGCAGCGCTTCCGGCATGTAGCCCATCGCCCGGTAGGCCTCCACGCCGAGCGCGCCGTGCCGCTTGGAGAGCTTGGCCCCGTCGGGTCCGTGGATGAGCGGGATGTGCGCCCATTGCGGGGCCGACCAGCCGAGCGCGTCGTAGATCACGGCCTGCCGCGCCGCGTTGGTCAGATGATCATCGCCGCGGATGACATGCGTGACGCCCATGTCGTGATCGTCGACGACGACAGCGTGCATGTAGGTCGGCGTGCCGTCGGAACGAAGAATGATGAAATCGTCGAGGTCTCTGTTCGGGAAGGCGACGCGGCCCTGCACATGATCCTGGATGATCGTCTCGCCGCTCTGGGGCGCCTTGATGCGTATCACGGGCGCGACGCCTGGACGCGCTGCGGCCGGACCGCGGTCACGCCAGCGCCCGTCATAGCGGGCGAAGCGGCCTTCGGCCTTCGCCCGCTCGCGCACGGCGGCGAGCTCCTCCGGCGTGTCGTAGGCGCGATAGGCCTCGCCCCGCGCCACCAGGTCCTCGGCGACCTCGCGATGCCGGTCGGCGCGAGCGAACTGCGAGATCGGCTCGCCCTCCCACTCGAGACCAAGCCAGGTCAGGCCATCGAGGATCGCCGCCACCGCCGCCTCGCTTGAGCGTTCGCGGTCGGTGTCCTCGATCCTGAGCAGCATCCGCCCGCCTGTGTGCTTGGCGTAGAGCCAGTTGAACAACGCGGTGCGCGCCCCGCCGATATGGAGGAAGCCGGTAGGCGAGGGCGCGAAGCGGGTAACGACGGGGGAGGGCATGGCAACTCGCAACTGGTCCTGCTCTATAGGCGGCGCGGGGCCGATGCCAGAGCGTTTCTTGACGGAGCCGCTGTGCCGTCGACGGCGCTCGGGAGCACGGCTTGAAGAGCCGCACGAGTCCGTAGCAGCCGCAGGGCCACTCCCCCGT
Organism: Hyphomicrobiales bacterium; assembly: GCA_013812985.1. The sequence continues at coordinate 4,564 of JACCSN010000483.1, forward strand.
TGTGGGCAGGGCAGTCGCATGTGGGTGCGCGAATCGTCCTATCCCGAGACGGGAAAGGCCACCGGGTGAGGGTGGCCGGCGGCCTGCTCTACATTCGCGACGCTCACCTGGTCGCGTTCCGCCACGCGACCTCTCCCGTCCTTGCGGGAGAAGGTGGCTGCGGGCAGACGGATGAGGGGTGTCGCGAAGCGATCGATGCCGGGTGCGTTGGCTCCAGACTGTGCGTTCCGTTTTCGGAAGTCGCGCTCTCGACCCTCTCCCGTGGCAGCGGGAGAGGGCTTTCGCGCCCGGCTTCGCGGCTACTGATCCCCGAGCGGCCGGCACGCTTCCGCCAGCCATTCGCGCTCGCCACTCGTCAAGCTCGGCCAGCCCGAAAGCGCGCCGTAGACGCGCTGGTGATAGGTGTCGAGCCAGGCGATCTCCGTAGCCTTCATCAGGCGCGGCGCGATCAGCCGGCGCGAGATGGGGGCGAGGGTAATCGTCTCGAACGACATCATCGGCCGGTCGCCGCCCGGGATCGCCTCCAGCTCGCGCACGACGACGAGATTCTCGATGCGGATGCCGAAATCGCCGGCGCGGTAGTAGCCGGGCTCGTTGGAAATGATCATGCCGGGGTCAAGCGGCGCGTGGCCGGTCTTGGAGATGCGCTGCGGGCCTTCGTGCACGGAGAGGTAGGCGCCGACGCCGTGGCCCGTGCCGTGGTCGAAGTCGAGACCGGCCTGCCACAAAGCGTGGCGCGCCAAGGTGTCGAGCTGGGCGCCGGTCGCGCCTTTCGGGAAGCGGGCGTCGGCAATGGCGATATGACCCTTCAGGACGCGGGTGAAGCGGTCGCGGAAGAGGTCGAGCCGCTCCGGACGGGCGTCGCCGATGAGCAGCGTGCGGGTGATGTCGGTCGTGCCGTCGCGATATTGCGCGCCGGAATCGACGAGATAGAGCTCGCCGGCCTCCAGCCTTCGGTTGCTGCGCTCGGTGACGCGGTAATGGTTGATGGCGCCGTTCGGCCCGGTGGACGAGATCGTCTCGAAGGAGAGGTCGGCCAGCGGCATGTCGGTTTCCGCGGCGGTGTCGGACCGGAACCGCTCAAGCTGCTTCGCCGCGTCGATCTCGGTCAGCGAGCCGGGTCCGCTCGACTCGATGAATCGCAGGAACCGCAGCATCGCCACGCCGTCGCGCAGGTGCGCGGCGCGGCTGCCGGCAAGCTCGGCGACGTTCTTCCGAGCCTTCGGCAGCGCGACGGGATCGGCGCCTTCCACGATCGCGCCGCCGCCGGCCTCGACAAGCTTCGCGACCACCTCGGCCGAGCCGCCTGCGTCGTAGAGGATCGTTCGCCCGTCGCCGCCGATCTCGCCCAGCCGGGATGCGAAATCGCGCGCCTCGCGAATGTCGGCGGCAGATTCCAGCTGGTCGCGGACCGCGTTGGAGAGCTTGCGGCCGTCGATGAACAGCTCCGGCCGGCCGGATGCGTGAACAAGGGCGAAGGAGAGGGGAAACGGCGTGTGCGGCAGGTCGCCGCCGCGGATGTTGAACAGCCAGGCGATGGAGGCCGGATCGGTCAGCACCGCGATATCCGCGCGCTTTTCGGCGACAAGGCGGGAGATGTCCGCGATTTTCTCCGCGGCGGCCTTTCCGGCGAGCGCGTCGGGATGCGCGGTCACCTGAGCGAGCGGCGGCTCGGGGCGGTCCGGCCAGACGGCGTCCACCGGATTGGCGTCGACCGGGACAAGCTCGGCCCCGACGGACTCCAGCGCCTTGGCGATCTGGCGGACCTGGGATCGGGTCGTGAGCCACGGATCATAGCCGATGCGGCTCCCGTTCGAGCTGTTCGCCTTCAGCCAATCGGCGACCGAGGTCTCCATGACCGGAACGGGCTCGAACACGGCGACATCCACCTGGTCGCGCACCTGGAGCGTGTAACGACCATCGACGAAGATGGCCGCCCTATCCGCCAGCACCACCGCGGTCCCGGCCGAGCCGGCGAAGCCGGTCAGCCAGGCGAGCCGGGCGGCCGATTTCGGCACGTATTCGCCCTGATGCTCGTCGGACCGCGGCACGATGAAGCCGTCGAGCGAAAGCTCGTTCAGCTTGCTTCGCAGCGCGGCGGCGCGTTCGGCGCCTTTGGAGGGATCGGCGGTTTCGGTGAAGGTCTGGAACATTCGATCGCCCTTAGCATGACCGCCGCGCCTTCGGGAGAGTGTCGGAAGGTCCTGGCGGCTCCCGGACGCCTCAGAAGCCTTCCGCCA
>JACCSN010000522.1 GCA_013812985.1 Hyphomicrobiales bacterium
CGTCATGAACCGGGACGACGAGGCTGAGGAGGACCTTGGGTTCCATGGGTTCGGCGCCTGCGGATACGCCTTCTTGCCGCAACAAGCATAATTTTAGGTAACAGCGTGCCGGCTTTCGAACCGGCGTTCTGATGCCCCGGTTTAGATGCTGCTCGCGCGATCGCCTTCAAATTCAGCGTTCCGAAAGGCGTCTGTGGTGTCGTGCCGATGAAGCGGGAACGGATCCTGAGATGGGCGTATTCGGATTGCGGTCCGTCTGGATCGACTGTGGCGTTATTCTGACGGCGGCGTTGCTGTGGTTCGCCCCTATCTTGCTATTCGGCATGCCGTTCGGACATGACGGTACGCTCTATGCCGCCTGGCTCACCGCGTTCGAGACGGACCTCGCGGAGGGCGCGCTTTATCCGCGCTGGCTCTCGACGATGGCGGAAGGGGCCGGCAGCCCGGCCTTTTTCTTCTACCCCCCTTCGTGTTCGCCGCGACGGACGCGCTGGTCTCGTCAGCGCCGGACGTGTTTCATCGCATCGGTCTCGGCGTTTTCCCGTTCTTCGCCGCCTCGGGCCTCGGTTTCTACTGGGCCGTTCGGCCTTGGCTTGGCCGCGCCGGCGCCTTGACCGGCTCTCTCGTCTACCTCGTCTTGCCTTACCATTACGGCGTCGATCTGTGGTTTCGCGCCGATTTCGTGGAGTTCGCCGGCTATGCCTGGGCTCCGCTCTGCTTCGGATGTCTCTGGCGCCTCGACCGCAGCCTTGGCGCCGTGGCCGGCCTGGCGGCCTGCTTCGCGCTGATGATCGTGACGCATTTGCCTGGCGCTGTGATCCTGGGGTTTGGGCTGGGCGTGGTCGCCCTGTGGCGAAGCGGGGAGCTTCGAAGCCCGGCATTCCTGGTCCGCTTCTCGGTCGCCATCATCATCGGCCTGGCGCTGACCGGCCTCTACCTGGTCCCGGCGCTCACCATGCAGGATATGACCTCCATGCACCGGATGTGGCAGGGGCGGTCGAACTTCAGCGCGAACTTCGTCTTCTCCAGCACCGATCCGAACATCAAGCCTATCCAGACCGCGCTGGCCGCGGCGAGCTGTGGCGTGCTGTTTCCCATCATCGCCTTGCCTGGCTGGCAAGCCAGGTCGCGGCGGTTCCCGCAGCTTCTCGCCGCGGTGGCTGGTGTTTGGCTGATGATGTCGCCACTGTCCCTCTGGGCCTGGCAGGCCCTGCCGGTTCTGCCGAAGGTCCAGTTCCCGTGGCGCTTCGGAATCCTGCTCGATCTCGGCCTGGCTGCACTGGCCGGCGTCGCCGCCGCCGAGCTTTTCAAGGAGCGGATCGGCTCCCGGCTCGCCTTCTGCGTGATCGGCGGCGCTATCGTTCTCGCGGCGAATGCCTACCTCATCTATGCCGGGCATTTTTTTCAGGCACCGTTCGCGCATCCGACCACTTTGCAGGCCGTCAACAAGGCGCTCGTGCAACGTCGTGACGCCACGGAATATCTGCCGCGCTGGGCAACGGAACGGGCGAGCTCGGGGCCACGGATCAGAATTTTGTCGGGCGCCGCCGAATTTGGTGTTGAAGAATGGCGAAGCCGGGAGATCGTGGTGCGGGTGGAAGCCCGGCGGCCAACCGAATTGCTGATCCACCAATATTACCTTCCGCTCTGGGAAGCCGTTCTGGAGGATGGGCGGAAGCTCGTCGTTGAACCTGCCACGCTCCAGGGGTTGACCAAAATTGCTGTCGAGAGCGGATCGCACCTGGTGACGCTACGGCTGGCTGTCTCCCCCGGGGAAAAATGGGGGCTCCTGTCGAGTGTGGCAGGATTAGCGGGTCTGGGGTTGATCTTCGCTGCATCGACCTTCCGGACACCGCGACAACGTCTCTCGCTTGTCGGCGCGTCGCAGGGCGCTCGTGTGGCCGCCGAAACACCCGCTCAAGCAGGTTTCGGTTCAGGCGTGGATTCCGCAACGCCAGGCACGTCCCCGACACAGGCTGGCGTGGCGACGCCGGCTGGATGACCGGCGGTCGGGTCTACCGGGAAGTGAGAGATGGCCGGGTCGGAGCCTGGAGTTGTCGGCTTCAGTCCCGCACGTCCGTATGTCTCCGCCAGACTTCATAGGCGCCGAAGGTCTGCAATTTGCGGTAGCTGCGCCACTCCTCGGCGAAACCCGGATCTTCGGAGAGGAAACTGATATAGCTCTCGCCATGGGGAAAAAAATCGCCGTGGGCGAGAACATACGCCGGAGCGTGCCGGCGCAGATCGTCGGCAACGTCCCGACGCAGCTTGTCAAGGACCTGCTCAGCCCTCCCCCGGATTTCAGGATCGGGCGAACCCGCCTCCGCAGCCGCGGCCGGCAGCGGCCAAAGGCACGGATACCGGAGCACCCAGCGCGCCCCCACCTCGGTGAGGTAGGGATAGTAAGGCTCAATATGGATGCTGAAGCCCATGACCTTCTGCCCCTCCAACCTCGCCCCGAGCTTCTGGCGCAGTTCGTCGTTGAAGGCGGCCTGGTAGCGGCCCGGAAGGAGGAAATAGGCGCCGATAAGCACCGCCGCGGCGAGGCTGGACAGGAGCATCGCACGCGCGGAGGCTCGGTGCTCGAGAACCGCGAAGAGCAGCACGATGACAAAGAGCGCAGCGAATACTTTCATGGGAATTTGATGATAGGCGAAACCTTTGTCCTGCAGAATGAAAGCCGCGAGAAACGCGAGAATTACCGCGAGCAGTACTTCCGCCGCCAGCTGGTATTGACTTGATCTCTTCTGGACCAGAAAAAGGACCACGATCGGCAGCAGCACCGCCAGGGCTTTGTAAAAGGAGAATTGCCGCTCTTGGGTCCACCCGTAGGCCCAATACGTGGCGCGGGCGAGCGGCACAACATTGCTGAGGTATTCCGGATACGCCGTCACCACAAATCCCAAGTAGGCCAACGCGAGGCAGCCGATCGTCCAGTTCTCCCGCGTAAAAAGCGGCTTAAGGCTGCGTGCCCGTAAACATTCCACTGACGAAATCGCCAGAGGGACCAGGAGGAAGTGCGGCTTCATCAGCAGGCCCAGGCATGCAAACGCCGCGATCGCCGAGCGCTGCCAGTTCGGCAGCTCCAATCCGAGCGGCCGGAAAGCAGCGAGCGTGACATACGGGAGCACGAAGAGGACCACGAAGTGCTCGCGCTGCCCCTGTCCCGGGAGGG
>JACCSN010000536.1 GCA_013812985.1 Hyphomicrobiales bacterium
CGGCTCTCTGAGCGCCAGGCGACGCCCCGCCCACGCTTGGTATTACCGCGGACCAAAGCGAGCGTGAGCTGGCTGGCGAGCAGCTCGTCGAAGGCCAACCGCTGCCAGGCCGCGCCCTCCGGTCCGGAAGCCTCGATCCGCTCCGGCTGGTGAACCTCCCGCAGGGCCGCGCGAAACGACGGCCAGCCTCGGGCGGCCAAGAGATCGGCCGAGATCCATTCCGGCATATCGGGCAGGCGCTCCAGTCCTGCCGCCACGGCGCGCCGCAGCAGCTTGGGGGACAGCCCGGCGGTCAAGGCGTAGACCGGCTCGACCAACGGCAAATCGCCGGCGCGCTCCGGGGACAGCACATATTCCGGGTGCCGGATTTGCGGGCGCATGTCGAACCACTCGACCTCGCCGCTGACGATCCGCCGCGCGCCGATCGGGAAGAGCTTCCGCAGCCACTCGGATTCGGCATGGAAGTAGACGAGCTGGATGGCGGCGTTTCCCTCGGCCAGGATCACCCGCCACAGCGCCCGGCCCGGCGACGGCTTCTCCAGCCGCTCCACCGTGCCCTCGACGGTGACATGGCCGGACGGCGGCATCTCGTATAGCGGCGGCCTGCGCCGGCGATCGATGAACGAGGCGGGCAGGTGGAAGAGGACATCGCGCACCGTGGCCTCGTCGCCCTCCGCGGCGGTCGCGCGGGCGATCAGCTCGGCGCTCTTCGGGCCGACGCCGGGGAGGGTGCGGACCGGCGCGAAGAAGGGGTCGAGGCGGGAAGGGCGCATCGACTAGCTATAGCTCACCGCACGTATCTGTGTTGCTGGAGCGATATAGAATGATAGGATCGCCCCATGGGTGCGCTGTTTCAGCACAAGATGACGGTGGACGATTACCTGGCCTGGGTCGAGCATCAGCCTGGCAGGTACGAGCTCTATGCGGGGAGCGTTTACGCGATGGCGCCGGAACGGGCCATTCACGCCGAGATGAAGTTCGCGGTGCAGACTGCGCTCGCCGAGGCAATCCGCAAGGCCGGGCTGCCCTGCTACATGCTGCCCGACGGCATGACGGTCCGTGTCGATCGCGACACAGCGCACGAGCCGGACGCGCTTGTCTATTGCGGCCCGAAGCTGCCGAAAGCAGCCGTCGAAGTTTCGAACCCTGTAATCGTCGTCGAGGTGTTGTCGCCATCGACCCGGCACATCGACGCCTCGGCCAAACTGGGAGGCTACGGCTCTATCCAAAGCATCCGGCATTATCTCATCTTCGACCCCGATGGGCCGCCGACCCTGCATCATGAGCGGACCGGCGCTGATACGTTTGTCACAAAGGTTGTGAGGAGCGGCGCGCTTCACCTCGATCCGCCCGGACTGGACGTCGATCTCGATCCCCTGCATGCGCTTACGGAGGAGTGAAGGGACTGATCCGGTTTCGTTGCGTCTTTGGCAATCCCCGCGACGTGAGCCGCGAAATCGCGGTTAGGATTCTTGCTTTCGACGTTCCCGACAGCAGGAAGCCGCCCGGAAAAAACAATCACAGAGATGAGATGCAAGGGGCTCAAGCCGGATGGTCATGCCTTAGTGAACTACGAGCATTGCGGACGAATACAAGCTTCGCGCTTGGGTCGCCTTGGACATTTTGTCATTGAATTACGACCCCGTGCAAACGCGCCCCGAATCCGGATTCCAAACTCGAATCCCGCATTCGCCGCTTTGATGCTGCTCTGATGACCGGCTCCGCCCGCTCCAGCGACGGCCTCGACCCGCGCCGCCGGCGGGCGCTGTTCCGCGCCTGGCATCGCGGCACGCGCGAAATGGACCTGCTTCTCGGCCGCTTCGCCGACGCCTATATAGAGGCGCTGAGCGAAGCCGATCTAGCTCACCTCGAAGCCCTGATGGAAGTCCCGGACCGTGACCTGTTCGCTTGGGTGACGGGCCGCGACCCCGTTGCCGCGAATTACGAAACGCCCCTTTACCGCGCCCTTGTCGCTTTCCACGCCACACGCCATGAACAAGACTGAACGCTTCTCGCCGACCGATCCGCTCGCCGGCCTGTTTCGCCGCCGCTCCTCCGTCACGCTCGGCGGGGTGCCGGACGGGCTGGAGGGCCGCATCCTGGCGCGTCTCGCCGAGGCCGAAGGCACGATCCTGTTCGTCGCCCGCGACGCCCGCCGCCTCGCCACCGCGGAAACCGGGCTGGGCTTCTTCGCGCCGGCGATCCCGACGCTGACATGCCCCGCCTGGGACAGCCTGCCTTACGATCGCGTCTCGCCAAACGCCGAAGTCTCCGCCAAGCGCATGAGCACGCTCCACGCTCTCCTGCAGCCGCATCAAGGGCCGCGCGTCATTTTCACCACCGCCAATGCCGTGATCCAGCGCGTGCCGGA
>JACCSN010000537.1 GCA_013812985.1 Hyphomicrobiales bacterium
GGCTGGAGCAAGCGAGATATCGCTCGTCGTCAACGGCCTAGCGGTCACGGTTGCCGCCCAGCCTTTCGCCAGCCTCGCCGCCACCTTGCGCGACGAGCTTGGACTGACCGGCGCCAAGATCGGCTGCGACGCCGGCGACTGCGGCGCCTGCACGGTGCTAATGGATGGCGAGCAGGTTTGCGCTTGTCTCGTTACGACGGCGCAAGCTGAAGGCGCGGCGATCCAGACGGTGGAAGGGTCGGGGCCCGACGGCCTCACGGACCGGCTGCGCGACGCCTTTCTGGCGCATGGCGCGGCGCAATGCGGGATCTGCACGCCCGGCATGCTGATGGCGGCGGCGGCTTGCCTGACGCATGCGGCGAAGCCCGACCGCCGCCAGGTGGAAGATGCGCTTGGGGGCGTGCTCTGCAGGTGCACGGGCTATGTGAAAATCGTCGAGGCGGTGATGGATGTGGCCTCGACGTGCGCGGAAGAGCGCCATCCCTCTTCCGTGGGGAGAGGGTGGTCACGGAGTGACCGGGTGAGGGCGTGCGGCGCTCGCGATCTTGCTGAATCCGGCCTCGCCGCGCCCCCTCATCCGGCTGTGATCGTCCGCTGGCCGCGGACGATGGAGCCGCCTTCTCTCCCTGGGAGAAGGTGCGTGCTACCGCTGACGCCGAGTCGAGGGCATGAACCTCGCCGCCGAGCGCCGCTTGAGCTCGACGCGCCGTCTCAAGTCCCAGCGGCGTCAACGCGACGAAGACCGGGATCACGCCGCACCGCCCTTGGCGACGAGAAGCATGGAGAAATAAGGCGCCCCACCGTCGGGCGCGTTCACCAGCGGCAGCACGCGCTCGTCCGCCCGCGTCGCGTGAGAAACATAGACGGAAAGGCCTTCAAGGTTCAGGCGAGCCAGCACTGTCTTCAGCCGCGGCAAGTGCCGCCCGACTTTCAGTATCGCCGCGGCGTCCGTCGCGGCAAGCTGGCGCTCCAGCTCTGCGTCGGGGAGCGTCGCCGGGATCACCGTCAGCACCTCGTCGCGCCGCGCCAGCGGTCGTCCGCTCGCAGCGGCGCAGGCTGTCAACGACGTGACGCCGGGCGCCACCGTGCACGGGAAGCGGCCAGCGAGCCGGTCGTGCAGATAAATGAACGACCCATAGAAGAACGGGTCGCCTTCGCACAGCACGCCGACATCGCGCCCGGCTTCAAGATGCCCGGCGATCTCCTCGGCCGCGCGATCGTAAATCTCGGCCGGCTCGGGGCCGGGCCGCATGGGGATGCGGATGGCGATCTCCGTCCGGCCGGCGGGTATGAAGCTTGCGGCGATCATCCGCGCGGTGCTGTCGCCTTCATCCGGCGCCGGATAGGCGATGACTGGGATCTCCGCGAGGAGCCGCGCGGCCTTCAGGGTCACCAGCTCGGGATCGCCGGGCCCGACGCCGATGCCCCAGAGCCGCCCCGTCACGGTTTCCTCCAAGACCATTGGGTGACCGGCATCGCCGGACGCCATCCGGAAAACGGCCCGATCGGCTCCGCGCGCGCCACCGACAACCGGCTCAACTCGCCGCCCTTGCGGGCATAGGCTGCGAGGAGCAGAGCCTCGCTTTCCAGCGTGACGGCGTGAGCGACGAGGCGTCCGCCCAATTTCAGCGTCTTGATCGATGCATCGATCGTCGGCTCCGAAAGCCCGCCGCCGATGAAGACGGCGTCCGGCGGTGGCAGCGCGGCAAGCGCCTCCGGCGCGTTTCCATCGCGGAGATCGAGACCCGGCACGCCGAGCGCGGCGGCGTTGCGGGCTGCCATGGCGCGGCGCTCCGGCCGCGGCTCGATCGCCGTGGTGCGGGCGCCGTTCGCCGCGCGCATCCATTCAATGCCGATGGAGCCGCATCCCGCGCCGATATCGATCAGGTAAGCGCCGGCATGCGGCATGAGCTTGGCGACCGCCAGCGCCCGCGCTTCGCGCTTGGTGAGCTTGCCGTCATGCTCGAAGGCGTCGTCCGGCAGTCCGGTCGCGGGATGCCATACGGCATCCGGCCCGGCTACGCATTCCACGGCAAGCGTATGGAAGTCGGGCACGTCCGCCTGCCAATCGCAAGCGTGCCCCTCGCTCCGCGATTCCCGCGGACCGCCCATATGGCCGAGCGCGATGAGCCGGCTTTGCCCGAAGTCGCGCTCGGCCAGGAAGTGGGCTACGGCGGCCGGGGTGGCACGGTCCTGCGCAAGAATCAGCAGACGCGCGCCGGGATGGACATGGAGCGCCAGAGTCTCCAGCGGGCGACCGTGCAGACTGAATACCGCGGTGCGATCCAACGACCACGCCAGCCGGGCGGCGGCGAGCGCGAAGGCCGAAACGCCAGGGATGATCGTCATCTCCTCCGGCGCAACATGGCGGGCGAGCGTCGCGCCGACGCCGAACTGCATCGGGTCGCCGGTGGCCAGGACGCAGACGCGCCGGCCGCGCATCCCGCCGATCCGC
>JACCSN010000539.1 GCA_013812985.1 Hyphomicrobiales bacterium
TTCATCCACCTCCGGCGGCAGAAGAAGCGGATCAACCGCGCGGTCCGCCGCTCCATGCAGGAAACCGGCGATCTCGGCAGCATGCTGACCCAGACGCTGCAGAGCATGCGGGTCGTGAAGGCCTACAATCAGGAAGAAAGCGAGGCCAGGCGTTTTGGGCGGATCGTCGGGAACGTCCGCAAATACCTGATGCGAACGATCCGCTCGCGCGCCGCAATCGGCCCGGCTTCCGAGGCGCTTACCGGATTGGGGATCGCGGCGGCGGTTCTCTATGGCGGCTGGCAAGGCGTTTACGGGAATGTCTCGCTCGGCCATTTCATGGGTTTCATGGCGGCCGCGCTGCTCGCTTTTCAGCCGCTGAAGAACCTGGCCACGACGCAGGCCACGCTGAGCGAGGGATTGCTCGCCGCGGCGCGCGTTTTCTCGCTGATCGACCATGCCTCGCATGTCACCGAACGGCCCGGCGCCAGGCCGCTTGACGTCCCAAGAGGCGCCGTCTCGTTTCAGAACGTGGCGTTCGGATATGAGAGCGGCAGTCTCATCCTGTCGGATTTCAGCCTGGAGATCGCGGCCGGCCAGAAGGTCGCGCTTGTCGGCCGCAGCGGGGCGGGCAAGAGCACCGTCCTCAATCTCCTCCTGCGCTTCTTCGATCCGGTGGAAGGCGCCATTCTTATCGACGGGCAGGATATCCGCGCCGCGACGCTGGCGAGCGTCCGTGGCGCCTCGGCGCTCCTGACGCAGGATCCCGTGCTCTTCGACGATACGGTGGCGGCAAACATCGCCTATGGGTCGCAGGGCGCCGGCGAGGACGCCATCACTGCCGCAGCCGAAGCCGCCGCCGCGCATGATTTCATCATGCGCCTGCCTGAGGGCTACGCCACGCGCCTGGGCGAAGCAGGCGGCCGGCTTTCCGGCGGCGAGCGCCAGCGCATCGCCTTCGCGCGCGCCATGCTTCGCGACACGCCTATCCTCCTGCTCGACGAGCCGACCAGCGCGCTCGACGCGGAATCGGAAGCCAAGGTTCAGGCCGCCATGGAGCGGCTTCTGCGGGGCCGCACCGTGGTCATGATCGCGCATCGGCTCTCGACCGTGCGACAAGCGGATTTGATCTGCTTCATGGAGGGCGGGCGCATCGTCGAAACCGGGACCCATCCGGAACTCGTGGCGCGACGGGGTGAATATTCGCGGATGTTCCGGACGCAGCTTGTGGCCGAGGAGCCGAAGCTCGCCTACGCGGCAGGCTAGCGCCCTGCCTCGCCGCGCCGCTGACGGCCTGATCGGGGGGGCTGCGTTGTGGGCCTATGGCGCCGCCGGACGCCTGGCCGAGCCGCTGGCCGGGTTCTTCCTCAGCCGCCGCGAACGCCGCGGTATGGAGGACGGCCGGCGCCGCGGCGAACGTTTCGGCCGCGGAGGCTGCCCGCGGCCCGCCGGGCCGCTCGTCTGGGTGCACGCGACAAGCATCGGGGAAACCGTGGCGGCCTTGCCGCTGATCGAGGTGCTGACGGAGCGTGGCCTTTCGGTCGTCCTCACCACCAACGCCCTGGCGGCGGCTCAGGTCGCCGAAACCCGCCTGCCGCCCGGCGCCATCCACCAATATGCGCCGATCGACACGCCCGGATCGATCGACCGTTTCCTCGATCATTGGCGCCCCGGCCTCGTGCTGTTCGCCGAGTCGGAGCTTTGGCCCACCACGCTGAAATGCCTCGAGCGCCGCGGCTTGCCGCTGGTGCTGGTCAGCGGGCGCATGTCGGAGCGCTCGTTCCGGGCGTGGCGGCGGATGGAGCCGCTGGCGCGCGCCGTTCTTGGCCGCACCGCTGCATGCCTCACCCAATCCGCCGTCGATGCGGAGCGCCTCCGGGCTCTTGGCGCCGGCTCGGTCGAGATTTGCGGAAACCTCAAATACGATGTCGCGCCGCCGCCGGCCGATGCGAACGCCGTCGATGAGATGCGCGCGAGGATCGGCGACCGTTTCGTCCTCCTCGGCGCCAGCACGCGGCCCGGCGAGGAAGCGGCGGTGCTTGCCGCCCATGCGGCGGTCGCCGGAGGCGGGATGGACCTCCTGACGATCCTGGCGCCGCGACACGCATGGCGCGGCGAGCCGCTCGCGGCCGAGATCGCCGACGCCGGCCTGCGCGGGAAGCGCCGGTCCCAAGGCGAGGCGATCGACCCGGACACGGAGATCTACCTTGCCGACACCACCGGCGAGATGGGACTCTGGTACCGCGTCGCCGATGTGGCTTTTCTTGGCGGCTCGATCTCTCCCCGCGGCGGCCAGAATCCGATCGAGCCGGCCAAGCTCCGCATTCCCGTGCTGCACGGGCCGTATGTGGCGAATTTCCGGGATGTTTATGGCGCGCTTAGATCGGCCGATGCGGCGACGTGCGTCGAGGATGGGGACGCGCTTGCCGCGGCGGTCATGCTCTTGTGCCAGGACGCCGACGCGCGGGAACGCCTGGCGAGCCGCGCCTATGATTGCGTCGAGCGCTCGAGCGGCGCGCTGGATCGGACCGTGAAGGCGCTCGAGCCCTATCTGGCCCGGCTGACCCCGCCATCATGACGCGATACAGGGCGCCTGCCTTCTGGTGGCGTCGCCGCAGCCTGGCGGGCCTTGCCCTTTCCCCCCTCGGCTCGGCTTACGGCCGCGTTTCGGGGCGGCGCATGGCGGCGGGACTGGGCGTATCCGTCGGCGTTCCGATCATCTGCATCGGCAACCTCGTGCTCGGTGGCGCCGGCAAGACCCCGACCGCGATCGAGGTGGCGAATGTCTGCCGCCAGCTGCGGCTCAATCCCGGCTTCCTGTCGCGCGGCTACGGGGGGCGGGAAGCCGGCCCGGTGCTGGTCTCGCATGCCATTCACACCGCGAGCGATGTCGGCGACGAGCCCTTGCTGCTGGCGCGGCACGCCCCGACCGTGGTGGCGGCCGACCGGCCGAGCGGCGCCAAGCTTCTCGCCAGCATCGGCGTCGACGTGATCATCATGGATGATGGCTTCCAGAATCCCTCTCTGGCGAAGGACCTGTCCCTGATCGTCATCGACGCGGCGCGCGGGATCGGCAACGGCTTCATCTTTCCGGCGGGTCCGCTGCGAGGTCCGGCCGCGGCCCAGATCCGGCGCGCCGACGCCTTGGTCCTCCTAGGCCAGGGAAAGCCCGGCGCCAGCGTTCGCGTCGCCGCGCGGGCGGGCCGCACCCTTATGCGCGCGCATGTCGAAGCGGTGCGCCGGAGCGGCCTGGACCGGCAACCTTACCTTGCTTTCGCCGGCATCGCCGACCCAGGCAAGTTCTTCGCCACCCTGTCCGCCGCGGGCGCGGAGGTCGGCTTCACGATGCGCTTCCCGGATCATCATCTTTTCAGCGATGCCGACTGCGAGAGGATTCTGGTGCAAGCCGCCGGTCGCGGGTTGATCCCGATCACGACGGAAAAGGATCGGGTGCGCCTCGATGGCCGCGGCGGCGCCGCGGAGCGCCTTGCTGCTGCGACCGAGATCTTCCCCATTCGCGTCTGTTTCGAGGAGCCGCGGCGTTTGCAGGCGCTGATCGGCGATACGGTCGCGGCCTACGGAAGCGCCTACCGGCGCCGGACGTTCATCCCACCCGGTGAAGGGTCAGTTCCCGCTTGAGCGAAGCCGCCGCGTCAACATAGGGCTCCTGCCGGTCGACGTTCCAGTAGCGCAGCTCCGAAAGCGGGATTCTTCGCCCGGTCACGGCGCACGTCACATAGGCGCCGGGGACGACCACCTGGTAGTCGCTGTCGAGGTAGCGCAACCGCGCTTCCCCATCCCTGGCGCTGAATTCATGCCGGTTCATGGATCGAACCTAGGTGAGCCCCGGGCAGCGGCCAAGGGCGGCGCGAACGACATCCGCGGCCGAACCGCTCAGAGTCCGTCCTGAAACCCACATCCCCTATCCTGAGGAGCTGCGAAGCGGCGTCTCGAAGGAGCGTCCAGAGCGCTCTGGAGACGCCCTCGTCCTTCGAGACGGCCCTAGTGGGCCTCCTCAGGATGAGGGCTATAAAGCGCATTCGGGTATTTCCGGCCAGGCTCTCAAGGGAGCGCGTCGAAGCCTTCGCCGAATCCCGCCAGCGAGATCGGCACGCCGATGCCTTCTTCCGGCGTCTGGAAGATGACGAACATGGCTTGCGTGCCGGTGCGCAGCTGGTTGATGAGGTTCTCGTCCATGAGCACTTCGGAAATGCAGCCATTCGGCAGGCAGCGGATGAAGCCCGTCGTGCCGAGATCCGCCTCGTCGATCCTGAGGCCGAGCCCACGGGGCAGGAGCACGCCGAGCGGCGCCAGAACGCGCAGCAGCCGCGCCTGCTTGTCGGCCGTCTTCATCACCACGACGGACAGGCCGACATTGTCCCGATCCTCGGCCGTGACGAATTGCATGATGACGCACTGCTCGGTCTGGGCGCCCGGCGGCTTGTCGCAGCGCAGATCCCAATCCCCATGTTTCGCCCTGACCTCGCCCTGGGCCAAAGCGTCGGCAGGGGTCCAGGCGGACAGGAGCAGGACGAGCAAGAGCAGGCTTCGCACGTGATGATCTCCGAACGAGACGATAGCGGCTTCGGCGCGGGACGAGCCGCCCCATGGCGGCAGCCGTAACAGAGTGCCCCGGCGTGTCAAGAAAGTGGCCGAACGAAGCGCCGGCCCTCCGCTCGCGCGCAAATATGCCGCATAAATCGGCGCGGCTCGCGCGTTGCGCCTACCCTGTGACTGTGGTTACTCGGACAGAGGTCAGGCGCATGCGGGATTACCTCGGGCCGGGTGCGTTCCCGGCGGCGCGGAATCCGCCGGGCGGAGAAAAGAATTCATGGCTTTCGCGGCGCGCGTTTTCGCGGCTTTGGCTTGGCTGATGGCGGCCCCCGGCTTCGTGCTGGCGCAAGAGGGCGCCGACGGCCCCTATCCCTGGCAGATGCAATCGCAGGCCCCGGCGACCCATGTGATGGAATACATCACCTGGTTCAGCTGGTACACGGTCGTGATCATGTCGCTGATCGTGCTTCTGGTCGTCGGCCTGATCGCCTGGTGCGCCTGGAAATTCAACGAGCGGGCCAATCCCGTCCCGTCGCGCGTCACGCATCACACCACGATCGAGGTGCTGTGGACGGTGCTTCCGGTGCTGATCCTGGTGGCCATTGCGATCCCTTCCTTCCGGCTGCTTTACGGCCAGTACGACCCCTCCAAGCTCTATGAGGACTTCGATCCGGAGACGACGCCGTTCCTCAACGTCAAGGTGACCGGAGTGCAATGGTCGTGGAATGTCGACTACTCCAACGATGAGGACAGCGCTCGGTTTGGCGTGGCGGAGCCGATCTCGATCTCCATGTTCCCGATCCCCGACGACCAGCTCGGCGAGGATCAGCTCCGCAATCTCGATGTCGACAATCCGATGATCGTGCCGGTCGACGCCTTCGTGCGCGTGCAGACCACCGGCGGCGATGTGATCCACGCCTTCGCGGTCCCCGCCTTCGGCATCAAGGCCGATTCCGTGCCGGGCCGCATCAACGAGACCTATTTCAAGGCGGAGCGGGAAGGCGTCTTCTACGGCCAGTGCTCCGAACTGTGCGGCAAGGACCACGCCTTCATGCCGCTGGAAATCCAGGTCGTGTCGCAGGATCGGTTCCGCGCCTGGGCCCAGATGGCGGCGACGGATCTGCCCGGCGCGTACCAGACGCTCGCCGCCAGCAACAAGACAGACACGAAAGCGACCGTCGCCGCCCGCTGAGGCGGCCGGTCCTAAAGCGACGCCAGGAGCTGACGATGGCCACCGCAGCAATTCACGAAGCGCACGCCGCCCACCCCACCGGCTGGAGGCGCTATGTCTACGCGACCAATCACAAGGACATCGGCACGATGTACCTGATCTTCGCGATTATCGCGGGGGTCATCGGCGGCAGCCTGTCGATCGCCATGCGCATCGAGCTCCACCAGCCGGGAATCCAGATTTTTCATGGTCTGGCGCAGATGGTCTACGGCCTGTCGAGCGGCGAGGCGCTCGATTACGGCAAGCATATGTACAACGTGTTCATGACCGGCCACGGCCTGATCATGATCTTCTTCATGGTCATGCCGGCGCTGATCGGCGGTTTTGGCAACTGGTTCGTGCCGATCATGATCGGCGCGCCGGACATGGCCTTTCCGCGCATGAACAACATCTCGTTCTGGCTGCTGCCGCCGGCCTTTCTGCTCCTGCTCATGTCGATGTTCGTCGAGGGACCCGC
>JACCSN010000548.1 GCA_013812985.1 Hyphomicrobiales bacterium
CTTCGCCAAACGTCGAAGTCCGCCGCCTGACCCTGGCGGAGCGGCAGATCGTGGAGGTCGCCAAGGCGCTTGCTCGCGACCCCTCCACCTTGATCCTCGACGAGGCGACCTCGGCGCTGCCGCCGCGCGAGACCGAATGGCTGCTCCGCCTGGCGCGCGATCTGGCCGCCTCGGGCATGCTGGTGGTGTTCATCTCGCACCGGATCGCCGAAGTGCGCCAGGTCTCCGACCGGCTCACCATTTTCCGCAACGGCAGGACGGTCGCGGCGCACGAGACGGCAGCGGTCAGCGACGACGAGATCATCGCCGCGATGCTCGGGCGTCAGCTCGACCGACTCTATCCGGAACGGACCCGCACGGTGACGGAGCGCGTGGCGCTGCGGGCGCGCGGGCTCAGCGCCGGGCACCGGCTGTCCGGCATCGACCTCGATCTCCGCGAAGGCGAGATCCTCGGAATTGCCGGCTTGCAGGGGCATGGCCAGCGCGAGCTGTTCCAGGCGCTGTTCGGCGTCGCCCGGCCGCGCGGCGAGATCGAGGTCTGGGGCAAGCCGGCTGAGATGCGCGGGCCCCGCCACGCGCTCGGCCGGCTCGGCATCGCCATGGTGCCGGAGGACCGGCGCAACCAGGGCCTGCTGCTCTCCAAGAGCGTCCGTGAGAACCTGACGCTCTCGGTCATCCCGCGCTTCTCGCGCTTTGGCCTGTTGAACGCCGCCCGCGAACGCGCGCTTGTCGACGAGATGATGGGCTTCCTGCGCATCAAGGCCGGCACGCCCGAGCAGCTGGCCGGCACGCTCTCCGGCGGCAACCAGCAGAAGGTCATTTTCGGCAAGATGCTGCTGACGCAGGCGCGCATCCTGCTTCTCTACGACCCGACCCGCGGGGTCGATGTCGGCACCAAGGGCGAGATTTTTCAGCTGATGCGCGACCTCGCCGGCAAGGGCTACGCGATCCTGTTCTATTCGAGCGATCTTGCCGAACTGGTCCACGTCGCCGACCGCGTGGCGGTCATGCGGAACGGGCGGGTCGCCGCGACCCTGGACGGCGAGGCGGTTTCCGAGCAGCGTATCCTGCGCGCCGCGATGTTCGAGAGCTGAGGCTGCCGACGATGCTGGCGCCGGCAGAATCGGTCGAGGAAACAGAGCCGCTCAGGCAGCCGCGCTTCGGCGGCCGGCGCACCTGGCTGGCCGACCGCGCGCCCTTCCTGGTCGCCTGCCTCATGCTCGCGTTTCTCCTCGCCGTCTACTCGCAGCTGCAGCGGGGCGTCTTCACGCTGGAAGAGCTTAACCTCGACACCACCGCGGCCATGACGCTGTTATTGGCCGCGACCGGGCAGACGATCGTGCTCCTGCGCGGCGGCATCGACCTGTCGATCGGTGGGATGATCAGCCTCGGAACGGTGCTCGCCGCGACGCGCTTCGGCGACGACCCCCTCGACGCGGGCATCTGGGCAGTGCTCATCGTCGCGATCGGCGCGCTTGTCGGGATGACCAACGGGCTGCTGATCTCCGCGCTCCGGCTCCAGCCGTTCCTGGTGACGCTCGCCACCTGGTCGATCCTTGCCGGCGCGGCGCTTGTCATCCTGCCGACTGACGGCGGCAGCCTGCCGGGCGGCTGGATGGCCTTCGGCAGTGCGAGCCTGCTCGGGCTGTCGAGCTCCGTCTGGGTCCTCATCGTGCTGATGATCTTCTGGCTGTGGTTCCGCGACACGCGGCTCGGCACGATGATCCGCGCGACAGGCTCCAACGAGAAGTCGGCCTTCCTCTCCGGCGTCTCCCTCACCTTCGTGAACGTCGCGACCTACGGCCTGTCCGGCGCCTTCGCGGCCTTGAGCGCGCTTTACCTGACGACGCAGACCGGCACCGGCTCGCCCACGGTCGGCAACGGCTTCATCCTGCCCACCGTCGCCGCCGCGGTGATCGGCGGCATCAGCCTGTTCGGCGGCCGCGGCGGCTTGGCCGGAACGATCGTCGGCGCCTTCATCCTGACGATCATCGGCAACCTCGTTTTCGTCCTCGACATTTCGAGCTACTGGCAGCCGATCGCCTCGGGGGTGATCCTCCTCGTCGCGGTGCTCGCCAGCTCGCTCGCCGAGAAGTCCAGCCGGCGGAGCCTCAGCTGATGCGAGCGCTCTCCCGCCACCGGGCCATCCTGCTCGCCTATCTCGGCATGATCGCGCTCCTGTTGCTGACCAGCCTGTTCTCGCCGGGCTTCCTGTCGCCGGGCCATCTCCGCTCCATCGCTGTGCTCGCCGCCTTCATCGGCATCGTCGCCATCGGCCAGACATTCGTCATCATCGGCGGCGGCATCGATCTCTCCGTCCCCTGGGT
>JACCSN010000563.1 GCA_013812985.1 Hyphomicrobiales bacterium
CGATTTCGTGCTGCCGAATCTTGACGGGGTCAGGCTGGTCGATCTGTGGGCGCCGGGCGACCACCGCTTTCATTCCAACTACCTGAACTCGATCAGGAACGGCGAGCTCGCGCTGGCCGCGCTCGGCCCGGACGCCGGCCGGGTGTACGTGCTGGATTTCGTCACGCCCTTCAACGCCGGCCTGGAGCTTCAGCCGCCCGGCGGCGACACCGCCTGGCAGCACTGGAACCGCACCTTCAATGCCGACCATTACCTGCCGCCCGAGGACGTTCTGAAGGGCGTGAAGGTTGTGATGGAGCCGAAATACCCGGTCGAGCACCTAACCTATGCCGGTCTGCGCGACCTCTACATGCCCTATGTCCGTGCCAATTTTCAGCTCGCTGTCGAGAACGTCGATTGGTGGGTTTGGGTCGCAAGGGAATAACCCTCGAGCTGACGGCGACAGCCTTGCGAGCAAAATCCGGAGTTTCCTCCTCGCATCTCACGTTCCAAACCGCAGGGATGCAGCCTACGAGCCGGTGCGCAAATCAAGGTTTCCGCAAGGCGGCAACCACAGCCTCAAGCACGGTGAGCGCGTCCCTGGTACCGTCGGCTTCGCCCTTATCGAAATCATCTCCCGTCTGCCCCATGGTATTCGTGACATGGGCGAGGCAGAGCACCTTTGCGCCTACCGTGCGCGCGAACGTGTAGAGCGCCGCCGCTTCCATCTCGACTGCAAGAATGCCTTTGCTGCGCGCGGCTTCGATCGCTTCTGCCGTTTCACGGAAAGGTGCATCCGTCGTCCAGCTTGGCCCAACGACGCTCCGCTGACCAAGCGCCGTCAGCGCGTGCGCCGCCGCTGCGACCAAATCCGGGTCCGCCTCGGCAAACTCGGATTGCGGGGCATAGTGATAGCTGGTTCCCTCGTCGCGCAGCGCACGGTCAATCACGACGAAGTAGGGCGGGCGCCCGGCGGGTGTAATTTGGCCGGCCGAGGTTAAGCTCACCAAAAGCCGGCAGCCACTGGCGAACAGCTCCTCCGCCACAAGGACGGCGAAGGAAGCCCCCACCACCCGGCCCAAAATGCCTGCATCCCGACCGCCCAGCGAGAATGTGTCGAGTTCGGTGTGATAGCAGGGCCAGCCTGCGAACGGCTTCGCCGCCCCTGTCTGCCGCAACTTGCGCACCAAGTCGCCGTCCGGGTCTAAGAGGCACACGGGCGGCACATCCGCCGCGGCGATCCCCTTCTGCCGCCGAGCTTCCCGGAGCAGGGCAGCGGGGTGAAATACCGAGGGCGAGGCGGTGTGCTTATGGTCCAGGATAGGAGGCGTGATGACGCCAAAATCGTCCCGCATTGTTACCCTCAAAGGAAAGGCGCGCCATGAGCACCGACAGCCGTCAGGCCCATTGGCAGACCGTCTACACCAGCAAAGCCGAGAATGAAGTCAGTTGGTATCAGGAAAGCCCGGCCCCGTCGCTTGAGCTGATCGCACGACGCGGCGCGACCCCCATGTCGGCTATCATCGACATTGGAGGCGGCGCTTCGCGTCTCGTCGATGCTTTGGTCGCGAAGGGTTTTCAGGCCGTCACCGTGCTCGACCTGTCCGAAGCCGCGCTGACCGCCGCTCGAAACCGTCTGGGCGACTGGGCCGCACAGGTTCGTTGGATCGTTGCCGACGTGACGACGTGGGAACCGCCCGAAGAGTATGCGATCTGGCACGACCGGGCGGCATTCCATTTCCTCACGGAGGAGCACGACCAAGCGGCTTACGTCGCGCGCCTGACACGGGCCTTGAAGCCCGGCGGGCATGCGATCGTCGCCACATTTGCGCCGGATGGTCCTGAACGGTGCAGCGGGCTTCCTGTCGTGCGCTACGATGCGGCAAGACTCGGCCGGACGCTTGGCAGTGCGTTCGAGCTGGTGGATATGCGACGCCACGAACACACGACCCCTTGGGGCTCGGAGCAGCGCTTTCAGTTCGGCGTGTTCCGTCGCGCAATGTCGTGACAATCGCCAACCGACTGGACCAGGCCTGCTGTTGCGATGTCAGGAATTGTGCGCCAGCGCCCCACCCGAGCATTGCCGACGGCTTGATACGCGCGGAACTCCGGTGCGAACTTCGCCTCTGCACCGGCAGGAAAAGTTCCATGCTGGGCGCCAAGCGTCAGATTTCCGCCGCTACCCAGGCGCAACCAGGAGAAAAGCAGGCGCCTTGCCCCGCCCCTTCAGCGTGATCGCCCCGCGCGGCTCGAACTCGTAACGCTGGGCAAGCGCGTCCCGCATGGCCTCGGAAACCTGGATGCGGTCCGGCACGCCATGCGACTCGAGTCGGCTGGCGACATTCACCGTGTCGCCCCAAACGTCGTAGATGAATTTGTGCCGCCCGATGACGCCGGCGACAACCGGCCCGCAATGGATGCCGATGCGGACTTGCAAGGGCGCATTGCCCGGCCGGCAGAGGCGCGGAAGCGCCGCCAGGATGCCGACGGCGAACTCGGCGATCGCCTCGGCATGGTCGGGGCGCGGATCCGGGATCCCGGCGGCCGCCATATAGGCGTCGCCGATGGTCTTGATCTTCTCCACGCCGAGGCTCCTCGCCAGCGCGTCGAACTCGCAAAAAACCCGGTCGAGCCTGTCGACCAGCTGCGCCGGGGCCATCAGCGCCGCCGCCGGCGTGAAGCCGACGATGTCGGCGAACAGGATCGAGACGCTTTCGAAGCGGTCGGCGATCACCGTCTCGCCGCCGTTGAGGCGGAGCACCACCGGCGCCGGCAGGATGTTGAGGAGCAAGGCGTCCGAGCGCTCTTTCTCCGCCGTCAGCCGCGCCAGATACTCGCGTTCACGTTCCTGCCACCGCTTGCGCTCAAGGCAGGCATTGATGCGCGCCCGGAGCAGGACCAGGTTGAACGGTTTCGGCAGATAATCTTCCGCCCCCGCCTCGATGCAGCGGATGACCGCGTCGGTCTCGCTCAGCCCCGAGATCATGATGACCGGCGTCCGATGCCAGCGCTCGTCCGACTTCAACCGCTCCAGGACCTCGATGCCGTTCATCTCCGGCATCATCAGATCGAGCAGAATGAGGTCGAACCTCGCCTGTTCGAGCGTCTCAAGAGCCCGCCGGCCGGATTCCGCGGTCACCACCTCGTGTCCCTCATGCCGCAGCCGGCGGCAGAGGAGATCGCGGTTCGATTCATTGTCATCCACCACGAGGATGCGGCCGACCTCCCGCGTTTTCACCGCGTCCCGGTCGGGCCGCAACGTCCGCAGGAGCGCCGCCACCACCGCCTCGGCGGCGCCGTCGTCCTCCCCGGCGTCGGCGGTGGCGCGCCGATCCCCGGACGCTCTCGTCAGGTCGACGATGGCGTCGATGCGGTCGAGAAGTCGCCGCGCCTCGCCAAGCAATTTGACCAGATCGGGGCGCAGCCCCTCGGCTTGCGGCGCGGCCTCCAGATCCTCCAGCACCATCTCGCTGTAACCGATGATGGCGTTCAGCGGCGTCCGCAGATCGTGGCGCAGCTTGGCCTGCACCCCGCCCAGATCGTCATCCCTGTCCGCCTCGAAATGCGAGCCCGGATCACGGAGCCAGTCGACGAGCTCGCTCAAGGACCCGGCGGCGACAAGCACCTTGTCGAGATAGGGCATCAGATCCGTCAGGCCGAGCCGCAGCCCATCCTCGACAATGATCTCCTGATAGCCGACGATGGCGCGGACCGGGGTGACGAGGTCCTGCCAGACGACCGACAAGCGGGCGCGTCTCTCGAAGTCCAGGTTGGTCGCCGTGCTCGCCATGGGCTCGGTCCGCTCCCGCTCAGCCGCTTCAGGCAGCCCCTTTGCTCAGAAGCTGCGTGATCTTCTCCAGGAGCCGCGGCAGCTCGATCGGTTTGGTGTCGTAATCGTCGCAGCCGGCCGCCAGCGCCTTCTCCTTGTCCGCCGCCATGGCGTGCGCCCTCAGCGCGATGACCGGGATCACCCGCGTCGCCGGATCGGATTTCAGCCGCCGCGTCGCTTCCCAGCCGTCGAGCACCGGCAGGCTCATATCCATGAGGACGAGGTCCGGCCGCTCCTCGGTCGCCATGGCGACGCCGCGCGCGCCGTCCTGGGCGAGCACGACCTCGTAGCCCTGCCGGGTCAGCCGCCGCGAGAGCATGTCGCGGTTCATCTCATTGTCCTCGACCAGAAGTATCTTCGCCATGCCCGCTTCCCGCATCCGGCGCCGCGAGGCGCGCCTCACGACAGACCTATAACACGGGAACCGGCCGCGGCGCCGCCTGTCGCGCCGCCTCGACCATGCCGCGCAGCGTCCCGACCAGCTCCGCCCGGCTATAAGCCCCCTTCTGGAAGACCTCCATGGCATGCCCGCGCAGCCATTCCAGCTCCTCCCGCGTCAAATCCTTCGAGGTGATGATAACGACCGGTATGTCTCGCCGGTCCTTGTCCTGGCGCAGCGCGCGAAGCACCTCGAAGCCATCCATCTCCGGCATCATGAGGTCTAGCAGGATGACGGCCGGCTTCATCTCGCCGACCATTTCCAGCCCTTTGGCGCCGTTCTCCGCCTCGCGGACCTTCCAGCCTTCCTTGGTCAACACGCGCCGCAAGACATCGCGTGTGACCTGGTCGTCGTCGACGATCAGAATGTCCGGATCCGTTCCTGATCGATGGATGCGCGACAGCACGCGCATCAATTCGGGTGGATCGATCGGCTTGGTGAGGTATTCGGCCGCCCCGAGCGCCACCCCCATGTCGCGGTCGCCGAGCACGGTGGCCAGGATAACCGGAATGTTGCAGAGCTCGGCATCTGTTTTCAGCGATTGCAGCACCGCCCAACCATCCAGGTCCGGCATGATCACGTCGAGGATGATGGCGTCGGGCTTCTCCTGTCGCGCCAGGCGCAGGCCCTCCTTGCCGCCCGACGCCGTCACCACCCGATAGCCTTCCTTGACGAGCGCGCCGCCGAGGATGTCGCGCGCGGCGCGCTTGTCGTCCACCACCAGCACCGTGCCGGTCGCGGTTCCATGCGGCTCATGCGCCGTCTCCGGCCGCAGCCCATGCGCCTGCGGGGCCGTGCGCGGCAGCGTGACCGTGAACGTCGCTCCCTTGCCGAGCTCACTTTCCACCGCGACATCCCCGCCGAGCAACCGGCAGAAGTGCCTGGTGATCGCCAGGCCGAGCCCGGTGCCGCCATAGTTCCGCGCCGTCGACGAATCCGCCTGCGTGAAGGCCTGAAACAGCCTGGCCTTCTGCTCCGCAGTCAATCCAATGCCGGTATCGGTCACCTTGAACTCGATCCAGTCCTCGCCGTCCGGCCGCCTCACCTCCCGAACCGCGAGCGTGATCACGCCGTCCTTGGTGAATTTCGATGCATTGCTGAGGAGGTTGAAGAGATTCTGACGGAGCTTCGTCTGGTCGGAACGCATGGAGCCAAGCTCGCCGGCCATCTCCACTCGCAGGGTGTTGTGGTTCTTGGCTATCAGCGGCCCGATCGTCGATTCGACCTGCGACAAGAACTCGGCGATGCCGAAGGCCTCGACATGCACCTCCATCTTGCCGGCCTCGATCTTGGAGAGGTCCAGGATGTCGTTGATCAGGCCGAGAAGGTGCTTGCCGGCGACGCGGATGCGGCCGAGGTCGGGGGCGAATTCCTGGTGGCCAAGATCCTCCGCCTCCTCCAGGAGCATCTCGCTATAGCCGATGATGGCGTTGAGCGGCGTCCTGAGCTCGTGGCTCATATTGGCCAGGAACTCGGATTTCACCTGGTTGGCGCTTTCCGCCTGCTCCTTGGCCAGCTTCAGCTCCTCCTGCTGGCGCGCCCGCGCCGCGGCGGTCTCCTTAAAGACGCCGAGCGCCGCCGCCATCTGGCCGAGCTCGTCGGTCCGCCCAAGCGCCGGGATCGGCGCGTCGTGATTGCCTTCGGCAAGCTCGCGCATGGAGCGCGTCATCGATGTGATCGGGCGCACCAGCGTCCTGGCGACCAGGAAGCCCAGTCCCATCGCGGCGACGAACACGATCGCGGAGCGGGCGAGGAACTGTCGTTTCAGCTCGGCGATGCTGGCGAAGGCCGCGTCTTCGGAGATCGCGGCGTGCATGGTCCAGCCTTGATCCGACATCCGGCTGCCCATCGGCAGCATGGAACTGCCGTGGAGGAATGGCCGCCCTCCGGCCTCGATCTCCTCCATCGCGCCGCCGGCGCGGTGGTTGAGATGGACCAGAAGGCCTGAGTTTCGCAGGTCCGCCTCCGGCGCGGTCGAGTAAAGGACGGTGTCGGCGCCTTCTAGGAGCACCAGCAGGCGGTCCTGATCCTGTGGCGCTCCGGCGATGGACGCGGTGGCGAGGCGCTGCTGGATCTTGCTCCAATCCAGGATCCCGACCAGCGCGCCGATGGCCAATGACGGGTCGTAATCAGCGAAAATGGGCGAGGCGAAGGTCAGGGCCGGTCCGCCGATGAGATCGCTCGCTAAGACCGAAGTCTGGACCGGCTTGCCTTGCGCCACCGCCTGAAACGCCTCGGTCGCGGACAGGTCCTTGCCGCGGTTCTCCGGCCGCGTCGCCGCCAGCGCCCGGCCTTCGCCGTTGATGGCGATGAGCTCGCCGAACTGCGGGTAACGCTCCCTGAGCTTCTCCAGCTCGGCCTGGATCTCTCCGCCCTGGTCGTCGATCAGGACCTCCTGCATGGATTGCAGGGTGCTCCAGGTGCTCAGATTGTTGAGATCCCTGGCGAGGAAGCCGTCGAGCTGATCCGCGCTTTCCCTGGTGATCGAGGCCAGATCGGCCGTGACGAATTCGCCAAGCGCCCGTCGCGCGGAGTAGTACGAGCCGACGGCGACAAGCGTCAGGGGCAGCAGCGCGCAAAGCAGCGTGAGCGCGATGGTCTTTTCACGAAGCCCTATCCGCATGAGGCCCAGACGCTCAGGCCGGGCCGGCGGGCTCGAAAGCGAGCAGGATCCAGTCCTCGACGTGCTTCAACGCGACATCCCAGGTCTTGCCGTCCGGCGTGGTCACGCTGCCCGCCCCGGTCCCCTGCTCGGCGCCGATGGCGCGCATGACCTCGTCAAGCGTCACGCCGCCCAGCGAGAACGCCTCGAAATAACTTGCCAGATCGTCGCTTTCGGCGACCTGCTCGATGGGGATCTCCTTGCGGCTGTCGAAGATCACCCAGCCGTCCTTCGTCACGGTGAGGAGGACGCGCGGGCCGGCCTGGTCGACGCCGGAGTTCAGCGTTTTCTCGTAGAAATCCAGCCCGTGCTCGTAATGCAGGATCGCCTTCTTTTCCCCCGCCACCACGATCGGCGTCACATAGGCCGTCACCCAGCGCAGCGCATCGGCGGACATGTAGATGGGCGAGATGTAGACGGTGCGCGGGGCCTGCGCGAAGCCGGGCTTGAAGAAGATCGCGTCGGCCTCGTTCGTCGCCAGGTCATAGGCGATCTCGTTGCCGACGATGCGCGAGATCTCCGCCCCGTTCTCGCCGATCAGGCACATCTCCTCCACGGCGAACTGGCGCTGGACGGCGAGCGCGATCTGGTCGATGCGGCCGCGCAGCGCCGCCCGCTCCTCTTCGGAGTGGGCATGGAAATGTTGGCCGAACGTCTGGTCCTGGGCCGCCGTGACGAGGGCCTTCTCCGCCTTGCCGTGCAGGAGCTCCAGCACCCCTGCCTTGCGCGCCACGAAGGCGCCGAGCGCGTCCTGGTCCGCGGCGGCAGGCGTCGCCATTGCCGGAAGGATCACGAGCCCCAGGCAAAAGCAGGCAGTCCGAGCAATCGCGAGCATCATCGTGAGTCCCAAGCCTATGGCCTATACTCGATAGCAGCAGGCCAAATCGCGCGTCCGTCAAGTTGAATTTCGGAGCGGCAGGCGTCAATGATGCTCGTCCCCCTTTCCTTCATTCAAGGTGATGAAAAGCTTCGCCTTCCGGGGAGTTTTGCGGTAATGTGGAGCATGGCCATCAGCCCAAAAGACCGCCGGGAGCGGGCGGAGGCGACGACGCGGGATGCTCGGGAACGGGCGGACGCCGACATATCGGCCGCCCGGACGAAGACGCTGCGCCTGAAAGCGCAACGGCTTGAGAAAGAGGCGGAGGAGAAACGGGCCGCGGCCGAAGCCAAGCCGGCGCCTGCGAAGAAAGCCAGCGCATCCAGGAAACGTGCGAAAGCGGCCGATCAGGCCACGCCAGGCCAGGACTGAAGCGTTCTCGAATCCGGTCATGCCGGCCGCGGACCGTCCGGGCCCGCTTCGACATTCGAGCGCCCGCCTTTACGGATAGCGCGCCAGCTCAAAGATAACGCCGACGGATAGAATGCTACAGCGTTTCGAGGAGCGGCCACGAGCACGAGGCCACGGCGGACCATCGGCGTGTAATGCGGCGGCGTGCAGCACTTCAACTGCCGGCGATCAATTGAA
>JACCSN010000565.1 GCA_013812985.1 Hyphomicrobiales bacterium
GCCTCCCAGCTCCACTCGAACTTGTCCTTGCAGTCGAAGCGCACGTCCCAGTGCAGATCGTAGCCGCTCCCCTCGACGACGTAGAAGATCTCCTCAGATAGGTGGCGGTGCTTGCCGCTCGCCTTGCCGGGCGGCAGGAACTGCATGTAGATGTCGATGCAGCACTCCTTGGTGTCCATCTTCTCGTTGACGATGTGCTTGATGAGCCCATCCGGCGACCGCTCGAACGGCATCTGGCTCGCCTTCACGACGTTCACGCGGCCTTCGTAATCGGAGCGGAACTGCTCGGAAGCCTGGATCGCCTGGGCGTAGAAATCGACGAAGTGGGTCTCGGCCCGCGCCCGCTCTTGCTCCCGAACATCTACATTCCTGTTCATCTGAGAGCTTCCCCTAAAGGTCCGTGCGTGGCGTGTAGTTCTCGTAGCCGGGAACGGCTTCCTTCGGCGGGTATTCGACCACCTTCTGGAACAGCATGTGCATGAACAGGAAGAGCGGCTTCGCCTTCATGATCAGGCAGATGCATTCGTCGTCGGGGTCGTCGGAGAAATGCTGATGGACGCAGCCGTTCTCCACGATAAGCGCGTCGCCGGCCTCCCAATCGAGCCGCTTGCCGTCGTGGACGTCGTGGCCCTTGCCTTTCAGGACGTAGAAGACGGCGCTGTTCATGTGGCCGTGCTTCTGGCCGTAGCCGCCCGGCGCGTAGACGTCGATATGCGTCTCGATGGACTGCGCCACCTTCACCGATTGCGGGTTGATGATCTTCTTGCCAAAATTCTGCGGGCCGCCTTTCCACTTCCAGTCCTTGGAATGGTAGACGCGCGGCTGCGTGTAGAGCTCGTTGTAAAGCTCGCCATAGGTACCTTCCAGGGCGCGGACGAAGGTGCGTTTCTTGGTCCAGCGCTCCCAGACGGCGCCCTCCTCCGGCCCGCGGTTATGACCCAGCCCGGCCGCATCGCCTGAATCGGCTTCGACAGCGGCTGGTTGCTCGTTCTCCGCCAAGCTTTCCTCCCCGAAGTTGGCGTTCCGCATACCGGAACGCCGGTCCACTTTTATCTTTACGGTCGGAGATTTTGACTGTCAATGTCGCGCCCGAACCCCACCGTTCACCCCTGAGGAAACGAGCCGGCATGAGCGAGGAAAGGCAAACGGACACAGCCCCCGGGGCGTGGCAATCCGACGTCATCGCCGATCTCATCAAGCAATACGGCTTCCCGTTCATCACCCTCAATCCGGGCGCCAGCTATCGCGGCCTGCACGACTCGCTGGTCAATCACAACAACAATGACCCCCCGATGCTGGTCTGCCAGCACGAGAAGATCGCCGTCCAGATCGCGCACGGCTACGCCAAGGTCACGGGCCAGCCCTTGGCGGTCATCGTGCACAACGTGGTAGGGCTGCTGCACGCCGTCATGGGCATCTATTACGCCTACACGGACCGCTGCCCGGTTTTCGTCATCGGCGCGACCGGCCCCCTCGACGAAGGCAAGCGCCGGCCGCGCGTGGACTGGATCCACACCGCCAACGTTCAGGGCGAGCAGGTCCGCAACTATGTGAAATGGGACTATCAGCCGGGGGGCATCGAAGGCGTGCCGGACAGCTTCGCGCGGGCCTATTCGATCATGATGACGGAGCCGCGCGGCCCCATCTACATGTGCTACGACGCCTGGCTCCAGGAGGCGCCGCTGGCGGCGCCCGTGGCACTGCCAAGCCCGCGATCGGCCGCGGTGCCGAGCCGGTTGGCGCCCGACCCGGCGGCGCTCGAAGCGGCCGCTGAGCGTGTCCTCCAGGCCGACTGGCCGGTGCTCCTCCCCGAGTATGTGGGGCGCGTCGAGACCGGTTTCGGCGACATGGTTGCGCTGGCCGAGACGCTCGGCGCGCCGGTGGTCGATGTCGGCACCCGCCTGAATTTCCCGACGACGCATCCGCTCGACCTCAGGATGAATCCGGACGCCTTCCGCCGCGCCGACCTGATCGTCGGGCTCGATCTGCGCGACTGGGAGCGCCTGACGCATCACAACGACCGCATCAACCGGACCAAGCGGGCTCTTTATCCCAACCATTGCAAATGGATCGACATCGGCTTCGCCGACATCGAGATCAGCAAGTGGGCGATGGACTACCAGAAATTCCCGGAATGCGCCGTGCGCGTTCTCGCCGACACGGCGCTGGCGATTCCGGCGCTGACCTCCATCTGCCGGGACAGGATCGTTGACGACATAGCTCTCGGAGCTCGGATAGAAAAGCGGCGCGAAGCGGTTTCCGCGATGCACCAGGCCCGCCGAGCCAAATGGCGGGAGGAGGCGAAAGCGGGCTGGGATTCCTCGCCGATCTCGCTGGCCCGGCTTGCGTCCGAGGCCTGGGCGCAGATCAAGGACGAGGATTGGGTTCTTACCACCAACGCCTTCGAGCAATGGGCGTTGAAACTTTGGGATTTCGACCGCCACTACCGCCATCCGGGCCGCGCGCTCGGCACCGGCACGCAGATCGGCATGGCGCTTGGCGTTGCACTCGCCCATCGTGGCAAGGGCCGGCTCGTCGTCGATTGCCAGACCGATGGCGACCTCATGTTCGACGCCGGCGCGCTGTGGACGGCGGCGAAACACGACATCCCGATCCTCGTCGTCATGCACAACAACCGCGCTTACTACAATGACTGGGAGCACCAGATCACGGTGGCGCGGCAGCGCGGCACGCCGCCGGAGCGCGCTTACATCGGCATGGATATCTCCGGTCCCGACCCGGACTTCGCCACGCTGGCGCGCTCCATGGGCTGGCATGCCGAGGGGCCGGTCGATCAGCCGGGCGATATCGCCGGTGCGCTGGCGCGAGCCATCGTCGAAGTCAAGCGGGGCAGGCCGGCTCTCATCGACACGATCACGCAGTTCACCGGGTGAGGC
>JACCSN010000582.1 GCA_013812985.1 Hyphomicrobiales bacterium
GCGAGGTCGAAGATGTCTTCCTTGGCTCTCGCGATCCCGTCGTTCCGTGCCGCCATGATCTCGCGCGCGCGATCCGCGATCAAGAGTGCGGCGATGACGACCAGCAAAATGAGCAGCTGTGTCCTGATGCTGAACCAGGTAACCAAATCCTTCGGCGGCGCTTCGCTCGAATGCATGGACAGAACTCTTCAGTCACCCGAGTATCTAGGCCCGGCGTGAAGAATTCGTTCCTGCTTTCCCTCCGGTCGGGTTAAGCAATCCAGAAGGTGGATCGGCTCGGGCAGTCAGCTCGCCTGATCTCTAGCCGGGCAGCGAACGTTTGAGAAAGGCGAGCCCGAGCTCGAGCCCATCGGGTCCGATCCCGTGCGGCACACCGGCGGAAATGTGCCATTCCACCGGGATGCCGGCGGCGGCCAGGCCCTGCGCCGCTGAAAAGATCGCCGCGACCGGGATGAGGTCGTCCGCTTCGCCGTGGATCAGCATGACCGGCGGCTTCTGGACCGCCTCGCCCTTCAGCGCCTCGGGATCGGCAAGCAGGCCCGAATAGCCCAGAATGCCGGCCAGTCGATGCTTCCGCTGGGGACCCACATGCAGCGCCATCATCGTGCCCTGGCTGAACCCGGCCAAGGCGACGGCGCTGTCCTCCAGCCCGTGCCGGATCAGCTCCGCGTCGAGAAATGCATCCAGAGCCGGTCGCGCCGCTGCGACGCCGCGCTTGAATTCATGCGGGTCGCGCATCGTCAGCGCGAACCATTGCCGCCCCATAGGCGCGCCGGCGCAAGCTTGCGGCGCGTGGGGCGAGACGAAAGCAGTATGGGGCAAGTGGCGCGACCATTCCCGCCCGATGCCGAGGAGGTCGTTGCCGTCGGCCCCAAACCCATGCACGAACACGACAAGGCTCTTGGGCTTGCCGCCGGCTGACGGAGGAAGGCGAGGGCCATCGATCATGGAGGCAGCTTCTGCCTTGGCTGACCTTCCGCCGGCAACCAAATAGCGCTTCCGAGGAGTCGAGATGAACAAGGAAGAGCGGGAAGCCCCGAGATCGGACCGGCTGGACGGGCTCGCATCCTGGCTTGGCCGGGATGCCGGGCTGCCCCTCCCGGAATTGCATGGCATGTTCTGCGAGAAGCTCGTCGAGCGCGGCTTTCCGCTTTGGCGCTCCTCGCTCGGCCTTGAGCTGCTCCATCCCGAGCAGAGCGGCGTGCGCCTCCTGTGGGCGGCGACCGGCGAAACCCGGGTCACCCAGGCGCCACAGGGCGTCGCGACGACGCCCGATTACCTGAACAGCCCGGTTCGGATCGTCGACGAGACCGAGAAGCCGTTCCGCCGCCGCCTGACGGAGCCGGTCGCCGATCTGCCGCTTCTGGAAACCTTGCGGCTGGAGGGCGGAACCGATTACGTGATCTTTCCCCTGCGCTTCCTCGACACCACCCGCTCGGCGTACCTGTCGTTCACCACCGCGGATCCACGCGGCTTCACCAAAGTCGACCTACAGCGGCTTGAAGACGCGTCACGGCTGATCAGCCCCTATGCGGAGCGCCGCGCCTTGCGGCGGATGGCGATCGACCTCCTCGACACCTATGTCGGCCATTCCGCGGGCGAGCGCATCTTCAAGGGGCAGATCCGCCGCGGCGCGGTCGATACGATCGAGGCCGCGATCCTGATGTGCGACATGCGTGGTTTCACCGCGCTGTCCAATCGCGCCGAGCGGCAGGTTGTCATCGAACTCCTCGACGCATGGTTTGAACGGATCGAAGCGGCGATCGAGCCCCATGGCGGCGAGATCCTCAAGTTCATGGGCGACGGCCTGCTCGCCATCTTCAGGGCCGATCCCGACAGGGCGGATGCCTGCCGCCGGGGCTACGCCGCCGCCCTCGAGGCGCGTGCGTCGCTCCGGGCCGGCTTCGGGGCGGCGTGCCTGGCATGCGGCGAGGCGCCGATCGGATTCGCCATGGGGCTGCATGTGGGGGAGGTGGCCTACGGCAATGTCGGCGGCCGTCATCGGCTCGATTTCACCGTGCTCGGCCCCGCCGTCAACTACGCCAGCCGGCTTGAGGGCCTGGCCAAGCGCCTCGACATCCCGCTGCTCATCTCGCACGAATTCGCCCAAAACGTGCCAGGCGGGCCTGTCGAGATTGGCGTCTATCCCTTGCGCGGGATTAGCGAGGCGGAGCGGATTCATGCCGCGCCGGAGAGCTCGGCCCTATACGCCTCCACGTAATCCGCCAGGCGCTGCGCCAAATCCTCACGCGGTATGTCTATTCCGCCGAACCAGCTTTCCGGCGGCTCGCTGACGAGCCCGGATCGAATAGCAGTCGAGCAGATCGGGTGAATTGATGAGCTTATTTGCGTCACGGCGTTTCCTTAAAGTTTCGCGGAAATTCCGCCACGTGGGTGTTCTTCGCGGAGCGAAACAAACCCGGCGCATTTCATATCGCCGGGCGGGGGAACGGACTCCACCATCATCGGTTATGTGCCCGTCTCATGAATTCCCTTGGAGGAGAACTCGCGATGAAACGGATGCTATTGACGACGCTGCTGACGACGGTTGCCATGGGCGCCGGGACGGCGTTCGCGCAGTCCCCCGAATGCGACAGGCTGGTCCTCTTCATGGAACAGAATCAGGGCATGCAGATGCCGGCCGGCATGGATATGGAGCGGGTGCGCACGCTGCAGACGGACCGCAACGAGGCGGAATGCACGACGCTTCTTCAGCAGGTCGCCCAGCAGGGCGGGCAGCCGGCGGCGCAGGGCGCCGACAGCGTCGACGCCAATGCCACGCCGGAGGCCCAGGAGGATCAGGCGGAAGGCGGGGGCGCGAACATCACCGTCCAGCAGGCCGCGCCGACGATCACGGTGGATCAGGCCCAGCCGCAGGTGAGCGTCCAGCAGGCGCAGCCGAATGTGATGGTGCGGCAGCCGCAGCCGGAGATCATCGTCCGCCAGCCGGCGCCGGTGATCACGATCGACATTCCGCAGCCGGAAATCA
>JACCSN010000611.1 GCA_013812985.1 Hyphomicrobiales bacterium
CCCAGGTTCAGCGCGATGTCGTGATCCTCGAGAGCCGGCATGAAGGCGCCGGGCGTCTGCATTCCCGACGGGTGGTTCCAGCGCAGCAGGGCCTCGAAGCCCATGATCTCGCCCGTCCTCAGCGCGACCTTCGGCTGGTAGAACGGCACGAATTCGCCTTTCTCAAGCCCGCTTCGAACCTCGGAGCAGATGGCGACCCGGCGCTCAATCGATTCCCGCATTCGCGGCGCATAGGCCACGACAGCATTGCGGCCGCCCGACTTTCCGGAGTAGAGCGCGATATCGGCGTTCTTCAGGATCTCCGCCGCCGAGGAGCCGTCCTTGGGCGCGATTGCCAGCCCGGCCGAGAAGCGCACCGGTGATATCTGGCCGCCGACTGACATCGGCCGGCGCAAATCGGCGAGCAGCGCCGCGGCCCAAGCGCGGGCGGCGGTCGCATCAGGCGCGCGCGCCAGCACGGCGAATTCGTCGCCGCCCAGCCGTGCGACAAGATTGCCCTGCCCGGCCGCCGCGGAGAGGCGTTCGGCCACGGCGCGAAGAAGCGCGTCCCCGACATCATGGCCGAGCGTGTCGTTCACGTCCTTGAAATGGTCGAGGTCAATCAGAAGCAGCGCAGCGGCGGCGCCGCCTTCGGCAAGAAGGGTCTCAAGCCTTTCCCCGAAGCAGCGCCGGTTCGGCAGGCTGGTGAGCGCGTCGTGGTTGGCCAGGCGCCACATGCGGCTGCGGGCTTCCTTCTCCTCGGTGATGTCCTTGACGATCCCGAAGATGCGCGCCGGCGCGCAATCCACGATCTGCACCTGACCGACAGCATGCAGCCATTTGCGCATGCCGCTGGGCAGAAGCCACGGCAGTTCGAGATCGAAGGGCTCCCGAGATCGGAGCGCCGTCTCCAGCGGCTCGCGCAGAAAGGCGGCGGCGGATGCGTCCCGGTCCGCCGCCGAGTGGCTATCCGCGCCGATTCCGGCGATGCGGCGAACCTCCTCCGACCAGGTCATCGTGGATGTCCCGATGTCGTATTCCCAGCCGCCTACCTTCGCGAGGCGCTCCGTCTGCTCGAACATCGCTTGCCGACGCCATAATTCCTGGCTCTGGCTCTCCAGGCGACCGCGGTCCCTCCGCCGCGCCAGCATCTTGGCGACCAGGCTGGCGGCGGTCCCGAGAAGTTGCTCCTCCTCGGGAAGAAACGAGCATTCGCCACGCCGCCCGGCATAGCCGATCGAAATTCGACCGGGCGCCGCGCCGCCCACGTCGAGAGACGCCGTGATCCGGGTTGTCGGCTCGCGGAGAAACGGCGACCGGAACGATTCGCCGTTTTATTCGACGACGCAGACAGCCGCTTCCGGGCGCATCATGGCGGAGGCAAGCACGAGCGCCACGCCGGACAGGATTTCCGCGACCGGCGTCTCGTCCCTGTTGCAGGCCAGATCGACCGCATGCAGGCATCGCATCTCCTTGACGCGCTCGCCAAGCTCATGCGTCTTGCGACGGAGCTCCTCGCGCGCCGCGTAGTAATCTTCAACATCCTCGTAGAGACCGATATATTCGACGATCTTCCCGGCGCTGTCGCGCACCGGGGCGCCGCGGGCCGACATCCAGCGATAGCTCCCGTCCCGCCTTCGCACCCTGACGTCAGCCTGGTAGACGGAGCCGTCCTTCATGGCGCTCGACCAAGCCCGCAGCATGCCTTCCCGATCCTGTGGGTGGACCGCGTCGAGCCAGCCCTCGCCAAACTCCTCCGCCTGGCTTTGTCCCGTATAGGCTTCCCAAGCCAGGTTCCGGGGCTGCACGGCGGCGCCCAGCTCCTCGCGCCAGACAATGCTGGAGACGGCCGTGATCAGCGCATGCTGCCGCCGTTCAACGTGGCGCAGCATCTCCTCGACCGTCTTGCGGGCCGAGATGTCCGTCATGCATCCGACGATCCTGACCGCCCTGCCCAATTCATCCTCAACGATGACGCCGCGATCCCACATGCAGCGATATTGGCCATCGGCGTGCAGGAACCGGTATTCCAGCGAGTAGAGCTTCTCGGCGCCGGATCGGACCTTCGCGGCGACGGCTTCGAGCGGCTCCCTGTCCTCCGGGTGCACACGCTCCTGCCACCAGGAGAACGGCTGCGCGAAGGCCTCGGCCTGCCCGCCAAGCACGGACTTGCCGCCGTGGCTGCAGGCGACGAGATCGGTGTCGAGATCCCAGTCCCAAACAGCGTCGCCGGTGA
>JACCSN010000630.1 GCA_013812985.1 Hyphomicrobiales bacterium
GGGCTCGCGCCGGCCATCGTCGATCAGGTCGAGCGCATGCTGGTTTCGGTCGCCCGGGAGGGCGAGATGGCGATCCTCGTCATCGAGCAGAACATCGGCGTGGCGACAGCGGTGTCCGACCGGGTCGCCATCATGGTCAATGGCCGGATCACCCGCGTCATGGAAGCGACGACGCTCGCCGCCGATCGCAATCTGCAGCAGAGCTTGTTGGGGGTCGGTCGCCATGCCGAGCCCGACGACACTCCGGCGCCGGCCGCATTGGCTCAGGCCGAGGAACAGCTGGCGCAGGTCTACCGCATCGAGCGCGGAGCGCCAGGTGACGCGCCGCAGGGCGCTGGAGCCGGCATGTTCCGCCCGGTCACGGAATTGCCGAACCGATGGAATGTGCCGGTCATGCAGCTGCGCCAGGCGGCCGTGGACAGCGCCGCGCCCGCCGACGAGGGCAAGGCGCTTTTCGCCATGCCGTTCTCCGAGAGGATCGGGCGGACCGCGCTCCTTGTCGGAACCTTCGACACCAAGGGCAAGGAACTGCGCTTCATCGGCGACCGCCTGAAGAAGCTCGGCATCCCGGTCCGCACCGTCGACCTTTCCACGTCCGGCAAGCCGTCCAGCGCCGATGTGACGGCCCTCCAGGTCGCCAGCATGCATCCTCGCGGCGCATCGGCTGTGATGACGGGCGACCGCGGCGGCTCGGTCGAGGCGATGGCGGCGGCCTTCGCCCGCTGGATCGAACGCGAGCCGCGGATCGGCGGCGTCATCTCGGCCGGCGGATCGGGCGGCACGACGCTCGCGACCGCGGGAATGCGGGTCCTGCCGGTCGGCATCCCGAAGCTCATGGTGTCGACGGTCGCCGCCGGCGATGTCGGCCGATATGTCGGCGGCGCCGACATCATGATGTTCCATTCCGTCGCCGATGTGCAGGGGCTGAACTCGATCACCGAGCAGGTGCTCGGAAACGCCGCCCATGCGATGGCTGGGATGATCGCGCAGCTCCCCACGGCCGAGGCCTGGGAAGCCAGGCGCAAGCTTGCCCGCCCGGCGCTGGGGATCACCATGTTCGGCGTGACCACGCCATGCGTGCAGGCGCTCACCAGACGCCTGGAAGGCGATTACGACTGCCTGGTGTTCCATGCGACCGGCGCCGGCGGCCGCGCCATGGAAAGCCTGGGCAGTTCCGGGCTTCTGGCGGGCTTTCTCGACGTCACCACGACCGAGATCGCGGACATGCTCGTCGGCGGGCTCTTTCCAGCGGACGAGACGCGGCTCGGGGCGGCGATCAGGACGGGGCTGCCCTATGTCGGCTCGGCGGGCGCCCTCGACATGGTCAATTTCGGCCCGCGCGCCACCGTTCCCGAGCGGTTCCGGAACCGCAATTTCGTCGTCCACAATCCCAATGTCACGCTGATGCGCACGACGCGCGACGAGAACCGCGCGATCGGCGAGTGGATCGGATCGCGGCTGAACGAGATGAATGGCCCGGTGCGCTTCCTGCTTCCGGAAGGCGGCGTGTCGCTGCTCGACGCGCCTGGCCAGCCCTTTCACGATCCCGAGGCCGACGCGGCGCTGTTCGAGGCGATCGAGAAGACGGTCCGCCCGACCTCGGCGCGCCGCGTCGAACGGGTCCGGGCGAACATCAACGACAACGCCTTCGTGGACGCGCTTGTCGTCGCGTTCCAGGCGATCGCGTCAAAACTTCAGAGGAGGGCATGAACGCCGCGGTCACGCATCGCCCGCCTCGCCCCGCAAACTCCAACCCGGTACATCGCGTCGACTTGCTTGACGGCCACGCACGACGCCAATCCCTCTCCCGTGGGAGAGGGTGTCGCGAAGGCGACGGGTAAGGGCGCGCGGTGCTGGCGATCGTGCTCCTTCGCAAGCGCCGCACCCCCTCATCCGGCTGCTCCGCAGCCACCTTCTCCCCACGGGAGAAGGGTGCCTCTAGCGCGGTGATAAGGTGATGCGCGCGAGCGCATGCAACGTTCATGCCATTCATGCCGGCTTGCCACTGTTTCTGAAGGCGTCTTCTATGCGGCGGAGGCCCTCTGAACGGGAGCTGGTGATAAACCTCAGAAAAGTGGGATCGCCGTCGGCTGACCGATGAGCGTTTAGGAGGACGGAATGGCCGAGGCGTTTAGCGCGTTTCTTCTGGCGCTCATCATCGCGGCGGTGGTCGTGGTGATCGCGGTCTATCTCCTGCGATCGCTCTACCGCCGCTCCACCAAGGAGACCGCCTTCGTCCGCACCGGCTTTCTGGGCGAGAGGGTCGTCGTGAACGGCGGCGCGTTCGTCATCCCGGTGCTGCACGAGATCACGCCGGTCAACATGAACGTCATGCGGATCGAGGTCCGGCGCGGCGAGCAGACCGCGTTGATCACCCGCAACCGGATGCGGGTGGACCTGATCGCGGAGTTCTTCGTCCGGGTCCATTCGGGCAAGGACTCCGTCGCCGCGGCCGCGCAGACGCTGGGCCGGCGCACGCTGCAACCGGACGGGGTCCGCGAGCTGCTTGAAGGCAAGTTCGCGGCCGCCATGCGCACTATCGCGGCGCAGATGACCTTGGAGGAGATGCACGAATTGCGCGGCGACTATGCCCGTCACGTCAAGGAGACAGCGTCGGAAGCGCTGGCCCTGAACGGGCTTGAGCTGGAAAGCGTCGCCATCGTCGATCTCGACCAGACGAGCCTCGAATTCTTCGATCCGTCGAACGCCTTCGACGCGGAAGGCCTGACGCAGCTGACGGAATCGATCGAGAACCGCCGAAAAATTCGCAACGAGATCGAGCAACGGACTCTCGTCGACATCCGCGACCAGAATCTCCAGTCGCAGCGCAGGATGCTCGATATCGACCGGGAGACGGAATATGCCCGCCTGGAGCAGGAGCGCGAGATCGAGGTCCGCCGCGCCGGCCAGCGGTCGGAGCTCGCCAGGGAACGCGCGCTGCGGGACCAGGAATCGGAACAGGCGCAGCTTGCGTCGCGCGAAGTCGTCGATCGGGCGCGCCTGACGCAGGAACGCAACATTACCGAGGAGCGGATCAAGAGCGAAGAGGAAACGCAGCGCCGCGAGATCGCCCGCCGCCGCGCTCTCGACGAAGCCGAGCTGATCTCACGCGAAAAGACCGAGCGCGAGCAGATTGCGCTGGAACTCGAGCTGGAGATGGCGCGGATCAACCGCCAGCGGACGCAGAGCGAGCTGGAAATCCGGCGCGCGGAGGCGCTCGAGCTGGCGGAACTGCAGCGCCAGATCGCCTTGGCCGAGAAGGCCGTTGAAGTCACGCGGGCCGAGGCCGAGAGGCGCCGCAGCGAGATCCTCTCTAACCAGGAAACGGAGATCGCGCGCATCGGCCAGGAGCGCTCCCTGGATCAGGTGCGGGTGGAGCGGGAGCGGTCGCTGGAGTCGATGGAGATCGCCAAGCGCCAGGCCTTCGAGGAAGCCGAGATCGCGGCCGGCGAGGAGGTAGAGCGCGCCCGCATCATGTCGCGGCGCGGCATCGACGAGGCGCGGCTCATCAACGAACGCGACATCCGGCAGATGACGGTGGAACGCGACCAGCGGATCGAGATCGCCGAGATTCAGAAGGCGATCGAACTCGCGAAGAAGACCACGGAGCGCTCGGCGGCGATCGCCGCGGCGGAGGCCGTGCGGGCCAAGGCCATCCAGGCCGAGGAACAGGCGTTCACGACGCGTGAGCGCGAGATCGCGGAGCGCCGCAAGCTGACCGAGCTGATCGGCGCCCAGCGCGAAGCGGATCGCGAGGCGATCAAGCTCATCTCAAAGGCGGATTCGGAAATGAAGGCGGCCAGAAGCTTCGCCGAAGCGCAGAAAATCGCCGCGCTCGCTTCGGCGGAGTCCGAGAAGATCCATGCGCTTGCCGCGGCCGAGCGTTACGGCGTCGATGCCGAAGGGCAGCGCCGGATCAACGAAGCCGAGAACCTCCTATCCGCCGAAGCTCGCGCCGGCCGTCTCCGCAACAAGCTCCTCGACCACATCGAAGGCATCGTGCGCGAAAGCGTCAAGCCGATGGAGAAGATCGAAGGGATCAAGATCCTGCATGTCGACGGTATGAATGGCGGCGGCAACGGGGGAAGTCGCAATGTGACCGACGAGGTGATCGATTCCGCGCTTCGCTACCGGGTTCAGGCCCCGATGATCGACAATCTCATGAAAGAGATCGGCATCGAGGGGGGCTCGCTGGGGCGAATGACCGACGTGCTGCGCGACGCCAAGGACATTGCAAGCCTGACCCGGGAGAAGAAGGGCGGCAAGGGCGCGATTGGAACGAACGATCGCGACGATGACGATCACTGACCACCGCCGCCGTGGCTAAGGTCTACGTTTCGTCGGTCATTCCGGCGCCGGCCCCGGCGGTATGGCAGGTCGTCCGCGATTTCAACGGCCTGCCGGACTGGACGCCCTTCGCGGCTGAGAGCCGGATCGAGCAGGGCGCGCTTGCCGACCAGATCGGCTGCGTCCGAAATTTCGGCCTGAAGGACGGCGGCAGGATCCGCGAACGCCTGCTGGCCCTCTCCGATTACGAGTTCTCTTGCACATATTCCATTCTCGAAAGCCCGATGGCCGT
>JACCSN010000700.1 GCA_013812985.1 Hyphomicrobiales bacterium
GCGGGGGCGCCGCTCCTCATCCTCGTCGTCGTCTATCTCCGCCACGTGCCGTTCGAGACGCGCCCGGCGATGGGCATCGCCGCGCTGGCGCTTGCCGGCGTCCTTGCCGGCATGGCGGAGAGGCTGATCGCCCGGCGTTCGGGCGATTTCGCCGCCCCGGCCCCGGCCTTCTATGCCGCCGGATCGGTCCTGGCGCTCGCCTTCGCCATGTCCGTCGGCCTGGCGGCCGGATTCATCCCGCTCGCGCTGTCACTCGGCGCCGCTGGCGTCGCCTGGGTGGCGCTGAACCGGCCCGTTCCCGCCCTGCCCTGGCTGGCAGTGCTCCTCGCGGCGCTGGCCTGCGCCGCGCTCCTTACCAACCCGCCGCTCTCGCCGGCGGAGACCGGCGCGACGCCGCTCCTGAACGGCCTCATCCCGCGCCTCGGCCTGCCCGCCGCCGCCGTGATCCTTGCCGGCGAGCTCTTGCGCAGGAATCGCGGCGGCGCGCCGGCCGAGCTCCTGCAGGCGATCGGCCTGGCGCTCGCGGCGTTGTTCGTCGTCGCGGAGATCCGTCATTTCGCCCATGACGGCGTGATCCATGCCGGCGTGCCGGGCCTCGGCGAGCAGAGCGCGCTGACGCTCGCCGTGCTCGCTTTCTCGCTCGGGCTGCAAAGGATCGCCGCGCGCACGGAAAGCCGGGTCTATCATGCCGCTTCGATGATCGGCGGCCTCGGCGGCGCCGGGGCGATCGCGGTGGCGCATTTCATCACCGCGAACCCCATCGCCACCGGCGAATATGTCGGCGAGCACTTTCTCTTCAACCTGCTCCTGCCCGGCTATCTGCTCCCGGCGCTCAAGGCCGCCTGGGTCGCGGCCGCGGCCAGGCGCGTTCGGCCCCGCTGGTACGTTCTCGTCATCGCCGCCCTCGCTTTGGCGCTTGGCTTCGCCTACGTGACGCTGATGGTCCGGCACGCCTTCCATGGCGGACGGCTCGATCTCGGGGCCATTTCCGACACGGAGAACTGGGCCTATTCGGCGGTATGGCTGGGCTTCGGCATCGCGCTGCTGGCGGCGGGCGTGGTGCGCGGCTCGCTCGCCATGCGCGCCGCTTCGGGGATCGTCATCGCAGCGGTCATCTGCAAGGTGTTCCTGTTCGACATGGCCGCATTGACCGGAGCGCTCCGCGCCGCCTCGTTCCTGGGCCTTGGGGCAACGCTGATTGTGATTGGCCGGCTCTACCAGCGGCTCTTGACCCGAGGCGGCCGGGACTCCGCGCCCGCCTAAGCGATCTCGACGACGACGCGCCCGCGGATCCGGCCTTCCACGATCTTCTCGGCGGCACCGCGGATCCCATCGAAGCCGATCGTCGTGGTCATCGCCTCAAGCTTCTCCCGGTCGAGGTCACGCGCCAGCCGCGCCCAGGCTTCCTCGCGCAGCGGCCGTGGCAGCGTCACGGAATTGACGCCAAGGAGCGACACGCCGCGGAGGATGAACGGCGCCACGGATGTCGGCAGGTCCATGCCGCCGGCGTTGCCGCAGGCGGCGACGGCGCCGCCGGCTTTCGTCATGGCGAGGAGGTTGGCGAGGATATGCGAGCCGACCGTGTCGACGCCTGCCGCCCAGCGCTCCTTGTCGAGCATCTTGGCCGGGACGGCAAGCTCGTCGCGCGAGATGATCTCCGCGGCGCCGAGGCCGCGGAGGTAATCGTGCTCCTCCGCCCGCCCGGTCGAGGCGATGACACGCCAGCCGAGCTTGGCCAGCAAGGCGACCGCGACGGAGCCGACGCCGCCCGCCGCGCCGGTAACCGCGACCGGCCCGGCCTCTGGCGCGACGCCGTGGCGCTCCAGCGCCAGCACGCAGAGCATCGCTGTATAGCCGGCTGTGCCGATCGCCATCGCCTCGGCGGGGCTCAAACCCTCAGGCTGGCGGATCAGCCAGTCGCCCTTCACCCGAGCCAGGCCAGCATAGGCGCCATAATGCACCTCGCCGACGCCCCAGCCGTTCAGGATCACCGGATCGCCTGGCTTGAACGCCGGGTTGCTTGAGCTCACCACCGCGCCGGCGAAATCAATGCCGGGGATCATCGGCCAGCGACGGACGACCGGCAGCTTGCCGGTGACGGCGAGGCCGTCCTTGTAGTTCACTGTGGAATGGGTGACGCGGACGGTGACGTCGCCCTCCATCAGCTCGTCGGGGCTCATCTCGA
>JACCSN010000705.1 GCA_013812985.1 Hyphomicrobiales bacterium
GAACAGCAGTTTCCCGGCTGCGTCAGGGTCGCCAGCGTCGACGAATTGCGGCAGGAACGTCACGAAGAACATGATGATCTTGGGGTTCAGGAGATTGACGCCGAGCCCCTTCAGATAGACGCGCACAAGCGGCTCGCCGCGCGACGCGGCCTGCTGCAGGTTCAGCCCCGAGCCATGGCGGATGGCCTCCACCGCCAGCCACAGCAAATAGAGCGCGCCGACGATCTTGAGGACGAGGAACGCCGTGGCGCTCGCCGCGAGCAAGGCGGAAAGTCCTACCGCCGCCAGTGTCGTGTGCACGAGGAGCCCCGTCGAAGCGCCGAGGAGCGCCGCCATCCCCGCCGCCCGTCCCTGCGTCACGGCTTTGCCCAGGAACAGCGTCATGTCCGGTCCCGGCGTGACGGTGAGCGCCAAAGCGGCGGCGGCGAAGGCCGCGAGGACGGGAATCGTCGGGATGAAGTCCATGGCTCAGCTTTCACGCAAGATGTTGGAATCCATCGCATCAGTCCGCCATCCGATTCTTGCTTTCACGCGCCGGGACCCAGAAAGTGTCGCACCAGGGCCGCGGTCGAGGAAAGCACGAATGATCAGCCGTATCTGGCACGGATGGACTGCGCCGGCGAATGCCGACGCCTACGAGGTGCTGCTGCGGTCGACCATTTTCCCCGGCATCCTGGCGCGCAACGTGCCCGGATTCCGCGCCATCGAGCTGCTCAGGCGGTTGGCCGATGATGAAGTCGAGTTCATCACGATCATGCTGTTCGATTCCCTGGACTCCATCGCCGCCTTCGCCGGGCCGGACCCGGAGAAGGCCGTCGTCCCGCCGGCCGCCCAGGCCTTGCTCTCCCGCTACGATGGGCGCTCGCAACATTACGAGGTGCGCGAGCGGCGGGAGACAGGCTGACCAGCGCGGCCGCGCTTCTTGAAGGCCGCTGACCGACTTCCATCCCTTTAGCAGAATCTTCTCTCAAGCGCCTTAGCTCTCCGCCGCCTTAGGCACAGATGGACCCGCCACGATGGCCACCTTCATGTTCGCGACCGGAATCGAGAACAGCTACCCGACCATTCACGGCGGCCGGCACCGAGTCGACGAGATGGAGCTCTGTCGCCATTACGAGAACTGGCGTCTGGATTTCGACCTCGTCGAGGATCTCGGCACGCGGTTCCTGCGCTACGGCCCGCCCATCCATCGCACCTGGCTCGGCCCCGGCCGCTACGACTGGAAGTTCACCGACGAGACCTTCGCCGACCTGAAGCGGCGCGACCTCAGCGTCATCGTCGACCTCTGCCATTTCGGCGTGCCTGACTGGATCGGCAACTTCCAGAACCCGGATTTCCCAAAACTGTTCGCGGACTATGCGCGGGCTTTCGCGGAGCGCC
Source organism: Hyphomicrobiales bacterium (assembly GCA_013812985.1). The sequence continues at coordinate 1,381 of JACCSN010000705.1, forward strand.
TCCCCTGGGTGCAGTTCTATACGCCGGTGAACGAGATGTTCGTCTGCGCGATGTTTTCCGCCCGGCTCGGCTGGTGGAACGAGCAGCTCAGCAGCGACCAGGCGTTCGTCACCGCGCTCAAGCACATCGTCAAGGGCAACGTGCTCGCCATGCAGCGCATCCTGGACGTGAGGCCGGACGCCATCTTCATCCAGAGCGAATCGACGGAATATTTCCATGCCGAGAACCCGGCCGCCATCAAGCCGGCGGAAATGATGAATTCGCGCCGGTTCCTGTCGCTCGACCTGAATTACGGCAAGCGGGTCGATTCGGAGATGTTCGAGTATCTCCTCGATAACGGCATGAGCGAGGACGAATATCACTTCTTCCTGGAAGCCCGGCTGAAGCAGCACTGCATCCTTGGCAACGACTACTACGTGACCAACGAGCACCGGGTCTCGGCCGACGGGTTCTCACGGCCGGCCGGCGAGGTGTTCGGCTATGACGAGATCACCCGCCAGTACCACGCCCGCTACGGTCTTCCGGTCATGCACACCGAGACGAACATGCGGGAGGGCGAGACCGGCCAGGAAGCCGTCGACTGGTTGTGGAAGGAATGGGCCAACGTCTTGCGCGTGAGGAATGACGGCGTGCCGATTGTCGGCTTCACCTGGTATTCGCTGACCGACCAGGTCGATTGGGACACCGCGCTCCGCGAGGCCAACGGCCGGATCACCCCTGTCGGGCTTTACGACCTCGACCGCAATCCGCGCGCCGTCGGCCGCGCCTACAAGCAGCTCATCGCCGACTGGCGCGAGGTCCTGCCGACGCAGAGCGTCTGCCTGCAGGTGCCGATCGTGCTGCCCAGCGAATACGAGGAGGACTACGCCTACCGCCGCCGCCAGCGCGCCAAGGCCATGCGCCGCTCGCCCCCGGCGCAGCCTACCGATCCGGTGAGCGGATAAGCCGCCTAAAGCAGCAGCGATCCATCGCTCATGAAGTCCCGCCGCCTTGCCTGGCCGCTCCCCCTCTCTATACTGCGCCGCGCTCCCCCACCCCTGAAACGAAGAGCTCATGGCGCGTGACATTAACAAGGTCGTGCTCGCCTATTCCGGCGGCCTCGACACCTCCATCATCCTCAAATGGCTGCAGACCACCTATGGGTGCGAGGTGGTCACCTTCACCGCCGACCTCGGCCAGGGCGAGGAGCTGGAGCCGGCGCGGCGCAAGGCGGAGACGCTGGGAATCAAGGAGATCTACATCGAGGATCTGCGCGAGGAGTTCGTCCGCGATTTCGTCTTTCCGATGTTCCGCATGAACGCGCTCTATGAGGGCGTCTACCTGCTCGGCACCTCGATCGCCCGCCCGCTGATCGCCAAGCGGCTTGTCGAGATCGCGGCGGAAACCGGGGCCGACGCCATCGCCCATGGCGCCACCGGCAAGGGCAACGACCAGATCCGCTTCGAGCTCACCGCCTACGCTCTCAATCCGGACATCAAGATCATCGCGCCGTGGCGCGAATGGGAGTTCAAGTCGCGCACCGACCTGATCGATTTCGCCGAGAAGCACCAGATCCAGATCGCCAAGGACAAGCAGGGCGAGTCGCCGTTCTCCGTCGACGCCAACCTGCTGCACTCCTCGTCGGAAGGAAAGGTGCTGGAGGACCCGAACGAGGAGCCGCCGGCTTATGTCTTCCAGCGCAGCGTTTCGCCGGAAGAGGCGCCGGACCGCTCCATGACGATCGAGATCGGCTTCGAGACGGGCGACCCGGTCTCGCTCGACGGCAAGGGCCTTTCACCCGCTGGCCTCCTCACCGCGCTGAACGACCTCGGCCGCGACAACGGCATCGGCCGCATCGACCTCGTCGAGAACCGCTTCGTCGGCATGAAGAGCCGCGGCATCTACGAGACACCCGGCGGCACGATCCTCCATGTCGCGCACCGGGCGATCGAGAGCCTGACGCTCGATCGCGAGGCGATGCACCTGAAAGACTCGCTGATGCCGCGGTACGCCGAGCTTGTCTATTACGGTTTTTGGTTTTCCCCCGAACGGCGGATGATCCAGGCCATGGCCGACCTCAGCCAGGAAAGCGTCGAGGGCACGGTCCGGCTGAAGCTCTACAAGGGCAACGTCACGGTGATCGGCCGCGCCAGCGAGAAATCGCTCTACTCCGACGCCCTCGTCACCTTCGAGGACGACCGCGGCGCCTACGACCAGCGCGACGCGGCGGGTTTCATCCGGCTGAACGCGCTGCGGCTGCGGACCCTAGCGATGCGGGAGCGGCTCGGGAAGAGGTGAGA
>JACCSN010000756.1 GCA_013812985.1 Hyphomicrobiales bacterium
CATCCACCCCGGCAATCCACTTCGCCCGCCGCCCAAGGGTCGCGCCAGCCGCGCTGGACCTTACGTTCAAGTCACCTCCAGCGGAGCTGCGGCATCGCAGGATCAGGGCACCATGTCTGGCAAATCCCTCTGCCACCGCATGTTGGGGACAGGCCAATCAGGGCGTCAATGGAGGGCGGCGGTGACCCGCAGATGAAGAAACCTTCCCGCGGCCGGACCTTCTCGGAGCGAGCGAGGCCGCACCCTGCCTCAACTTCGCGAGCTGGGTGCGGCGGTCCTCTCCGGCGGTGCTGACGCGGCATCGGCCGTCCGAAACTGGGGATTGGCAACGGACCGGGCGTCGGGGTCCTTGCCCTGGAGTATGTCTATGATGTGCCTGGCGGCCTGGACGCCCATGTTGAGAACGGCGCCGGCACTGGCGCCGGCAATGTGCGGCGTGACGATGACGTTGGGCAAGGTCCAGAGCGGGTTGTCGGCGGCCGGCGGCTCCGTCTCGAAGGTGTCCAGCGCGGCGCCGGCGATCCTGCCCTCGCGCAAAGCCGCTTCAAGGGCCGCTTCGTCGACGAGCCCGCCGCGCGCGGCATTCACCAGGAAAGCGGTCGGCTTCATGCGCCGCAATTCTTCCGCGCCGATCATGTGGCGCGTGGCGGGGGTCAGCGGACAATGCAAGCTCACGACGTCGGCTTCCGCCAGGAGCAGGCCCAGATCGTCCAGGCGCGTCGCACCGGCGGCATCGACGCCGGACGGGAAGAAGGGATCGAACACCAGAACCCGCATGCCGAGCGCACCGCCCAGTGCCGCGACGCGCTGGCCGATCGCGCCGAAACCGATGATTCCGAGGACCGAGCCTGCGACGTCCCGTCCGCGATAGCCGGACTTCGGCCAGTTTCCGGCCTTGACGGTGCTGTCCAGCGCGAACAGCTCCTTCAGGAGCGCGAGGGTCAAGGCCAGCGTGTGCTCAGCCACGGCCTGGGCGTTGGCGACGAGCGTGCGCATGACCGGTATCCCCCGCTCGCTGGCGGCCGCGAGGTCGATGTTGTCGACGCCGGAGCCGTGCTTCGCGATGACACGCAACCGCGGCGAGGCTCCGATCATTTCCGCCGTCAACCGCCCCGTGCGGTGGATGATCCCGTCCACCTGCTGGGTCGCTGCGAGCCGCGCGACCTCGTCCGGACCTGAATAGGGAGCGGCGTGATGCAGGCGGATTGCGTGTTCTTCCAGAAGCGCCGTCGCTTCGGGCGCGAGGGCGCCGCCGGTAACAAGGACGGTAGCTCTTCCCTCCAGATTCAAGGCGCTGCCAACGCCGTCGTTCGCCGACATTTGTGCAGGCTCCACGCTGTTCAACTGTAAAGAACCGCCGCTCCTGGACAGGCTTGGAAAAGGCCGGCTTCAGGACGGCTCCGAAGGGCTTTGACATGAGCATAGAGGGTTCGTATTGTATAGGGCAAAATGGGGTTTCATACAGTGAGACGCTTGGAGGAGATGCTGAAGTCGAATTCGGCTGTGCCAAAGGTGCGGGGCCGAGACGGCGTCATTGCCGTGGACCGAGCCCTGTCGCTGCTTGACGCCTACAAGGAAGGCGACCGGGCGCTGAGCCTGGTCGAGCTGTCACGGCGCACGGCGCTGGATAAGGCAACCATATTGCGGCTGGCCAAATCCCTGGCGAAGGCCGGTCATCTCATGCGCAACGAGGACACCACCTGGCGGCTCGGCCCCAAGCTGGCGCAGCTTGGAACGATGTATCAGGCGACCTTCCGGGTCCGCGACCTCGTCGAGCCCGCGCTGGCCCGGCTGAGCCGCGATACCGGCGAGAGCGCTTCGCTTCATATCCGCGAGCAGGACCACCGTATGTGCCTGTTCCGCGTGGACTCGCCGCAGGCCATCCGCCATCACACCCGCATTGGGGACATGCTGCCGCTCCATCGGGGCGCGCCCGGCCACGTGCTCCTGGCCTTTGCCGGCGAGCCGGGCGAATTCTACGAGGCGATAAGGCGACGCCTCTACCACGTCACCTTCGGCGAGCGCGATCCGCAGGTCGCAAGCGTTTCCTGCCCGGTCTTCCAGTCCGACGAGAAAATCTTCGGATCGATCTCCGTGGCGGGCCCGGTCGTCCGGTTCGACCACCAGGCCGTCCGGAGCCATCTGGCGAACGTCAGGTCGATCGCCGCAGATCTTTCAATGCAGCTCGGGGGTGGTGAAGCCTATCGCCGGATGGCGTCTTTCGGCGACGAAGAACCGTTTTCAGCAGCGCCGGCGTCAACGCCAAAATTGAAAGCGCCGGCGCAATCCAGGGAGGAAACGAATGTCGCAGCCCTTTAAGATTGCAAGTCTGGCGCTTCTGGCCATCGCCGGCGCCCCGCAGGCCGCTCTCGCGGAATGGCCGAACGACCAGCCGATCGAGCTCATCGTGGCCTACAACCCCGGCGGAGGCACCGACGTGATGTTTCGGACCATGGAGCGTTTCCTGGAGGAAGCGCTAGGCGCCGAGATCGCGATCCTCAACAAGCCGGGCGCGGGCGGCGAGATCGCCTACACGGCGCTCACCCAGGCCGAGCCGGACGGCTACACGATATCGAGCCTGAATACGCCAAGCTTCCTGACGACGCGCCTGGACCGGGAACTGACCTACAACCCGGCCGACATCTGTCCCGTCGCGCGTATGGTCGAGGATCCGAGCGCCTTGATGGTCCAGGCCGATTCCGAGTTCCAGAACCTCACCGATCTCGTCGAACACGCCAAGCAGAATCCAGGCGCCGTGTCGGTCGGCACGACCGGCGTCGGATCCGACGAGCACCTGACGCTCATCCAGCTCGAGCAGCAAGGCGGCATCGATCTGACCGCGATTCCGTTCGGGGGATCGGCCGAAACAAGGACAGCGCTGCTCGGCGGCCACGTCACTTCGATCGGGATCAATATCGGCGAGTATCTCGGCAACGACAGCACCGGCGTGCGGCTGGTCGCGCAGCTTTCCGACGAGCGGTCCGCGCTGATGCCCGATCTGCCGACGGCGAAAGAGCAGGGTTTTGATCTGGTGATGAGTTCGGAACGCGGCGTCGGGGTCCGGTGCGACGTTCCCGAGGCGATCAGGACGCGCCTGGCCGAGGCGGTCAAGCAGGTGCTCGACAATCCCGAATTCCAGGCGCAGGCCGAGAAGCTCAAGCTGCCGATCGCTTACCTCACCAGTGAGGAATGGACACAGCAGATGCCGGTTCGGCTCGATCGGTTCAAGGCAATCTGGGACCTCGTCGAAAAATAATGCCGCAAGCACCCAAGGACAGGCCGGCGGGGAGCCGTCCTGATCTCCTTGCCGGCGCCATCTTCGTCGCGGTGGGATCGCTTGGCCTCTGGGCCGGGCGCGCCCTCCCGATGGGGATAACCTCGTCCATGGGGCCGGGCTATCTGCCTTTCGCCGTGTCGTCGTTCATCGTCGCGATCGGGCTCGCTGTCATGGCCGTGAGTTTCGTTCACGAACGGGAGGCCCTCAGGGCTATCCGCCTGCGGCCGGTCGTCACCATCGTCGCCGCGATCGTCGGCTTCGCTTACCTGGCGGAATATCTCGGCTTCATCATTGCTGCTGTCTGGCTGGTCGGGATCGCCAGTCTCGCCGACCGTGACTCGCGGCGGCTGGAAGTGCTCCTTTCAATCGTCGGCCTGACACTGTTCAGCATCGCCGTCTTCATTTTCGGACTCGGCGTTCAGATCAGGCTCTGGCCGTCCTGATGGAATTCGTCGACTCCCTTTGGCTCGGATTCGCCACGGCGGTCTCGCCGACCAACCTGCTCTTCTGCCTGCTCGGCGCGCTCCTTGGAACACTGATCGGCGTCCTGCCGGGCATCAGCCCCACCACGACGATTGCGGTGCTGCTGCCGATCACCTTCTATCTGCCGCCGCTTGCCGGCATCATCATGCTCGCCGGAATCTACTACGGCGCGCAATATGGCGGGTCGACAACAGCCATCCTGCTCAATCTTCCCGGCGAAGCGTCGTCCGTCGTTACCGCGCTGGACGGCCACGTCATGGCCCAGCAGGGGCGCGCCGGATCGGCGCTCGCGGTGGCGGCGCTCGGGTCGTTTTTCGCCGGCACGGTTGCCACGTTCTGGTTGGCCATTGCCGGCCCGACCTTGTCCAGCTTCGCTCTGGCCTTCGGTCCGGCGGAATACGTCTCCTTGATGGGTTTCGGACTCTTGGCCGCGACGATCCTGGCGCACGGATCGATGATCAAGGCCATCGCGATGATCGCGATCGGCCTGCTCCTCGGCATGGTCGGCACGGACCTGACAAGCGGCGCCCAGCGGCTGACGTTCGGCGCCGTCGAGCTGTTCGATGGCCTTGAATTCATCGTCATCGCCATCGGTCTCTTCGCCTTCGCTGAAATCGCCGAGAACCTGGAGAACCCGGAAAACCGCGGCGCGCTCGTCAGCAAGTTCAGCAGCCTTTGGCCGACGCGCGAAGACTTCCGCCGCTCCTGGGGCGCGGTTTTGCGCGGCACGGCCGTCGGCACTTTTCTGGGGATCCTGCCGGGCGGCGGGGCGACGCTGAGCTCCTTTAGCGCCTATTCGCTGGAGAAGAAGCTATCCCGCCACCCGGAGGAATTCGGCCGCGGCGCGGTGGAAGGCGTCGCCGCGCCCGAAGCGGCCAACAATGCCGGCGCGCAATCCGCCTTCATTCCGCTCCTCACCCTCGGCATCCCGTCGAACAACCTCATGGCGATGATGCTCGGCGCCTTCATCATCCATGGGATCACCCCCGGACCCAGCATCATCAACAACCAGCCGGAGATTTTCTGGGGCCTGGTGGCGAGCATGTGGCTCGGAAACGCCATGCTCCTCGTCATCAATCTGCCGCTCATCGGCATCTGGGTGCGGGTCCTCAAGGTCCCGTACCGGCTCCTCTATCCAGCTATCCTCCTCTTCTGCTGCATCGGCCTCTACAGCATCAACAACCGCATCCTCGACGTGGTTCTGGCCGCCGGCTTCGGGCTGTTCGGCTACATCGCCCGAAAGGCCAACTGTGAGCCCGGACCGTTGCTGCTCGGCTTCGTGCTCGGCCCTCTTCTGGAGACCAATCTCCGCCGGACCCTGTTGCTGTCGCAGGGCGACTTTTCGGTTTTCCTGGAGCGGCCGATCAGCCTCGGTTTTCTTATCGCAACCGCGCTGCTCCTCGTCGTGATGATCGTTCCGGCGGTCCGCCGCACGCGCAAGATCGCCTTCCAGGAGGAAGAAGTTTAGGACATGACCAAACCGCTCGCGCCGACAAATCCGGCCACGCGAATGGCGGCCACCGAACTTCAGGCGCTTGCCGCCAGCGCCCTGGAGGCTGTCGGCATTCCCGGGGAGGATGCGCGTGCCGCGGCGGAGATACTCGTCTTCGCCGATCTGGTCGGAATCCATACGCACGGTCTGGCGCGGCTTTCGCCATACATCGCCCGCCTGCGGGACGGCGCGTTCAATCCCCGCCCGGCTATTCGCATCCGCCGCCGCGGTGCGACGGGAATCGTGGACGGGGATAACGGGCTTGGGCCGGTCGTCGGCCGCGCCGGCATCCGGCTTGCCATCGAAATCGCCCGCGACAACGGCGTCGGCTACGTCGGCTGCCGCGACAGCCAGCATTTTGGGGCTCTGGCGCCCTACATCATGACCGCCGCGGAATCCGGCATGGTCGTCGTGCTCGGCACGACCGCTTTCCCCACCATGGCGCCGTGGGGCGGCCGCGAGGTGAAGCTCGGCAACAACCCGCTTGGAATAGGGGCCCCTCGCCCCGGACGCTTCCCCTTTATCTTCGATATCGCGCTCAGCATCGTGGCGCGGGGAAAAATCCGCCAGGCGCATGAACGCGGCGAGGCCATTCCGCCAGGCTGGGCGCTCGATCGCGAAGGCGAGCCGACCACCGATCCCTTGGAAGCCTTAAAGGGCTTCGTCCTGCCGGTCGGCGGCCACAAGGGCTATGGGCTGGCGCTCCTGGTGGACATCCTTGCCGCTACGCTGATCGGCGGCATAGCCAGCCACGGCGTCCGCTCGCTGTTCCAGCAGAAGGACAAGCCGCAGAAAGTCGGGCACTTCTTCATCGCCATCGATCCCGAGCACACGATCGGCAAAGAGGCGTTCGACGCAGGCCTGGCGGAGCTGGAAGCCGCGATGCGGTCCACCGCGCCTTTCGATCCGAGCCGGCCGGTGATCCTGCCCGGCGACATCGAGGGCGCCCTCTATGCCGAACGGATGCGCGACGGGATCCCTCTCGATCCGCAATTGCTCGACCAGATCGAACGGCTGGCGCGCGGCGAGCGCGTGGCGGAAACGGCGGCATTCTAATTTCAACCAGGAAGGTAGTCATCGATGGGACGTCACGAGAACGGCAAAGTGTTTGGAAAACCCGGTTTTTGCATGGTCGCGGAGATCGAGCGGCCGCAAGCCAACATCGTTGGCCGCGTCGGCAGCTTTCCGGTCGCCATCCTTGGCGATGGGCTTGGCCGCCGCGCCATCATGGATGCGGGGATCAAGCCGCTTGATGCGAGCCTGACCATGGTCGGCACCGCCATCACGGTGGAAGTGCACCCGGCCGACAATCTGATGATCCACGCGGCGCTCAAGATCGCGCGGGAGGGGGATGTCCTCATCGTCAATGCTCACGGCGATCTCGGCCACGGCATCTGGGGCGAGCTCACGACGCAGATGGCGATCCGCAAGAAGCTCGCCGGCATCGTCATAGACGGCGCCGTCCGCGACTGCCGCGAGCTCGCGACCTGCGGCTTTCCGGTTTTCGCGCGGGGCGTCAATCCGACCGGCGGCGGCAAGGACGGACCCGGCCAGATCAATCTGCCAACCTCCTGCGGCGGCGTCGCCGTCCTGCCCGGCGATATCGTCGTGGGCGATGCCGACGGGGTGATCATCGTGCCCGCCCGGCAGGCGGAGGAAGCGATCCGTCTCGCGGAAGCGCGGATCGCCGCCGAATCGAAGCGTATGAAGGCCATCAAGGAGGGGCCGGTGGAGGGAATCTATCCCGATTGGCTCATCTCGACGCTGCGCACGAGCGGTGTCCTCGCGGAAGGCGACGAGCTCTAGGCCAGTGTCCCCCGCGGGGCGGATGCGGCCTTGAGGGAAGCCTTTTCCCGACGGCAGGAAAGGTCGATGGAAATTCCTGGAGAGCCGAAGTGATCCGTCCGGCATGAGCGCAGCCGAGAAGCCCGCAAGCAATGCATCCATGGTGGAGTTGACCGGCTGGCAGAGCCTCAAGGCGACCTTCCGCGAGCCGAACTATCGTGTCTTCACGATCGGCAACATTGCCTCGCTGGTCGGAACCTGGGTGCAGCGGATCACCATCGGCTGGCTCGCCTGGGAACTCACCGAATCCGGCACATGGCTGGGCGCCGTCGCCTTTGCCGACCTTTTCCCGATGGTCATCGTGACGCCGCTGGCCGGAGCCTTCGCGGATCGGGCGGACCGGTTGATGACGACGCGGATCAGCCAGGCCTTGCTCATGGTCCAGGCAGGCGCGTTGTTCCTGCTGACGGCCTTGGGCATGATGACGATCGGCGTCCTCCTGGGACTGACGCTTTTCGGCGGGATCGTCACCGCCTTCAATCAGCCGGCGCGGATGGCGCTCCTGCCCAATCTCGTCGATCGGCGGCACCTGCCGACGGCTATCGCGATCAATTCGATCGTGTTCAACACGGCGCGGTTTCTCGGTCCCATGCTGGCGGGCGTGATCCTGGTCTCCGGCAACGTCGCGCTCGCCTTTCTCCTTAACTTTGTGACCTTTGGCGCTTTCCTCGTCGCTCTCATGCGCATCCGCTTGTCGGAGAGGGACGCGACCGACCTTACCGATATCGGCCTGTTCTCCTCCCTCATGGCAGGCCTGCGCTACGTGCGCGGGCATTTCGGCCTAGCCGCGATGCTCCTCACGCTGGCGTCGAGCGCGATCTTCGTCCGGCCCATCCTGGAACTGCTGCCCGGCTATACGGACGAATTCGGGCTCGATGTGGAAGCCTTTGCGCTCTTCACCTCCGTGGTCGGAGCCGGCGCGGTCGCCGGCGCGGTCTGGCTGTCGCTCTACGGATCCCCTCGCCTTCTCACGCGCCTGGCGCTTCTGAACGGGTTCCTGCTCAGCGGTGCGCTCATCCTGGCAGCGGCGACGTCGAGCATCGCCATCGCCGTCGTGGCGCTGACCGCCCTGGGATTGGGGATGGTCATCAGCGGCATCGCCAGCCAGACGATCATCCAGCTCGTCGTGGAGAGCCGAATGCGCGGACGCGTCCTGGCCTTGCACACCGTGATCTTTCGCGGCGGGCCCGCCATCGGCGCGCTTGCCATGGGAAGCGCCTCCGATCTGACCGGGCTTGCCCTGCCGCTGGTGATCGGAGGTCTCGCCACCCTGGTTGTGACCGGATGGGCGTGGAGCAAGCGGCGCGCCATCTGGCGATCTCTCGACCTCTAGCGCCAGGATGGCACCCTGTCCGCTGGGAGCCAGCATAGAAGGGGTGCATGGACCTGACGCGCGGTCAGGACGCACACGGGCGAGTTCCTCTCTGCGCGGCATATTGTCAACGCTGGATCGTGGAAATAGGAAGATCACAATTGCTGGCGAGCAGGCGGGCCAATGAGAAGGACGGAGGAGCGCATGCCGAGTATTCGGATCGAAACCGGCACTTGGTTGCGCGGTCGCGAGCATGACCTGATGTTGGCGGTAAGCGAGGCAACGTTTGGGCCGCTGGGGGTGCGGGCTGAACAAAATGATGTCGTCATCAATTGCCGCGACGCGGAGACGCGTTTGATTGGGCCGGGCAAGTCCGAGCGATTCTGCCGCATCGAGATCAAGATGTGTGCGGGGCGATCAGATGATCAAAAGCGATCCCTTCGAGCGAATATCTCTCAGCCGCTTGCTCCATTCGGCATCCCGGACAGCGATGTGAAAATGATTGTTACAGATGTGCCAGGAGCCAACCTCGGTCACTAGAGATCCAAAATTGCGCATTTCTCCACGCGTACCCCGGAGCTCACCATGCCCGCGTTCATATGCAATGCCTGCGGAACTTCGTATCCGCCGAGCGAAAAGCCGCCCGAGCACTGCACGATGTGCAACGAGGAGCGGCAATTTGTGCCGGAG
>JACCSN010000768.1 GCA_013812985.1 Hyphomicrobiales bacterium
AGCTGCGGTAATATTCCGCAGGGTCCGAGCTCGCCGCGGCGCAATCGCGCATCAGCTCGGTATCCATCGTGCCGGGGCAGAGCGCATTGACCCGGACGCCCGAGCCGGCGAGCTCGATGGCCATGGCCCGCGTCATGGCGACGACGCCGTGCTTGGCGGCGACGTAGGCGACGTTGTTGGCAATCGCGTGAAGCCCGAGCTCCGAGGCGATGTTGACGACCGAGCCGCGGCTGGCGGCGAGCCAGGGCAGCGCCGCCTGAACCGTGAAGAAGCTCGCCTTCAGGATGACGGCGAGATGCAGGTCCCAATGCTCGTCGTCGGTCTCCTCAATCGGCTTTTCGACGTTCACCGCGGCGTTGTTGACGAGAAGATCGATCCGGCCGGCGCTGCTAGCCGCCTCCACGGCGCGCCGCGCCCCGGCGGCGTCGGCAAGGTCGGCCGGCGCCGGAATGAGCCGGTCGCCGTCGCCAAGTCGCGTGATCGCCGCATCGACGATATCCGCCGTGCGGTCGTTGATAGCCACGGTCGCGCCCGCGTCCAGCAGGGCGCGAGCGATGGCGAAGCCAAGCCCCCTCCCCGCCCCGGTGACCAGCGCGACCTTGCCCGTGAGATCGACGGTCATCCGCGATAGCTCGTAAGCCGCAGCGCGATGATCGTCGAGCCGATGCTGAGCAGGATCAGCAGGGTCGCCATGGCGTTGATGGTCGGGTCGAGCGAGGTGCGCACCAACCCCCAGACGAGCGTAGGCAGCGTGTTGCCGCTGCCGATCGTGAAAAAGGTGATCACGAAATCGTCGAGCGAGATCGACAGCGCGATCAGCGCCGCGCCGATGATGGTCGGCTGAATGATCGGCAGCATGATCGTGCGAAACGCCGTGAACGGTGAAGCGCCCAGATCGCGCGCGCTGTCGAGGGCCGACCAGTCGAATGTCGCCAGGCGAGCGTAGACGATCAGCACGACGAAGGGCTGGGCGATTACCAGGTGGCCGAGAATGACCGTGCCAAGGCCGAGCCGCAGGTCGAGCAGGCGCACGAAATAGACGATCAGCGCAATGCCCAAGATGAGGGCCGGTAGCATCATCGGGATGCTCAGGATGTTGAGCGCCAGCGCAGCCCGGCGCCGCTCCATCCTGGCGAGCGCTAGCGCCGCCAGCGTTCCCGTCGCCACCGATGCCAAGGCCACGGTGAAGCCTACGATGAGGCTGTTCTCCAGCGCTGGCCAGAAAGCGTTGTTGGCGAAAAGCCTGCGATACCAGTCGAAGGTGAAACCCGTCAGCGGCAGGCTGGTCAACGCCGATCGGTTGAAGCTGAACAGGATGACGAGGAAGAGCGGGGCCGCCATGAAGAGCACGACTGCGAGCGCGAAACCGCGCCAGAGCGCGCCTTTGAGGACGCGGCCGATCACGGCTTCACCCATTGCCGCAGCGCGGCGCGGAAGGCGAGCACGGTGGCTAGTGAGCAAGCCATGACGGTGAAGGCCATGGCGCTTCCCATCGGCCAGTTGAAGCCGATCGAGAACTGCGTCTCGATGAACTGACCCATCATCGCCGCGCCGCCGCCGACGAAGCGCGGGGTGACGTAGTCGCCGGCCGAGATCAGGAACGTGAAGGTGAAGGCGACCAGGATTCCCCGCTCGCACTGCGGCGTCACGACGTTGCGGAGCGTCCGCCAAAAGCCGGCGCCTAGATCGCGCGAGGCTTCGAGCGTCACGTCCGAGATGGCGCGCATCGAGCTGTAGATCGGCAAGACGGCGAAGGGCAACAGGAAGTAGGTCAAGGTGATGACAATGGCATTGGCGCTGTAGATCAGGGCGTCGAGCGGGGCGTCGATCAGGCCGAGGTTGATGAGCGTGAGGTTCAGGATGCCGTCGCGGCCGAGGATGGCCTTCCAGGCATAGATCTTGACGAGGTAGCCGCCGAACAGCGTGATCAGCGTCAGGAACAGGAGCGCGTTGCCCCACCGCCCGGCGCGAAAACGGATCACATAGGCGAAGCCGAAGGCCAGCACCGTCGTCGTCAAGCTGATCACGAAGGCGATAAGCAACGTGCTCGCCAGCGTGTCGCCGTAATCCGTCCAGGTGGCGATGTAGTTCCGAAGCGTGAAGTCCGGGCGCATCACGCGGGCCCGGACCGACCAGAAGCTGATGGCGAGGAAATAGGCCAGCGGCGCGGCGAACAGGCCGACGAAGATGAGGGCCGCCGGCGCCAGGGGCCAATAGGCGAGCCACCCGCGCCGGCTCAAGGGGTCTGACCCCGGATGGGGCCTGACCCCCATCGTCGTCCCCGTTATCGTCCGCCGTACGAGTTTTCTGACCCTCGCTCCACTAGGCCTTGAGGAGCCGCTGATACTCCGTCAGGAAATCATCGTAGGTCGCGGTCTCCCCGTCGTCCGCCGTCGGCGGCACCGGCTGCAGCCTTGCCTTGCCCATGAATGCGTCGAGATCGCCGTAATTGTAC
>JACCSN010000773.1 GCA_013812985.1 Hyphomicrobiales bacterium
ATCGCGACACACACTCCAACGCCGCAAATGCAGACGCCGATCGGGCAGGCCGTGCTTGCCTTGTGAGGACAGGCATGCTGGCATTCGCGGAGCGGTCACTTTTCCAAAGGTGAATACGATGCGCGCCATCTCCTCCCTCCTTGCACTTTCGATCTCCTTGCCTGCGATGCTCTCCGGCGCCTGGGCTCAAACCGCCGCGCCGACCGCGATCAAACCGAAGGTGCTGGTGATCACGATGTTTGAGGCGCCCGGCGACACTCCCGGCGAGGCGCAGCTGTGGCTTGAGCGCGAGGAGCTTGCACGGGAGATCGCCGTTCCCGGCCTGTCGAGGCAATTCCCGAACGTTCCGTGCAATGCCGACGGCCTGTGCCTCCTCACGACCGCCATGGGCTACGCCAACGCGGCGAGCTCCGTATCCGCTCTTGTCCACAGCGATCTTTTCGACCTGTCCTCGACCTACTTCCTCATCGCGGGAATCGCCGGCGTGGACCCGGCTGACGGAACCCTCGGTTCGGCCCATTGGGCCCGGTTCGCGGTGGATGGCGGGTTGCAGAACGAGATCGATGCCCGTGACCTGCCCGCCGGCTGGACGAGCGGCTATGTCGGCTTTGGAGCCGGTCCAGGCGAGAAGCCGAAGTCGGAATACGGGTCGGAGGTGTATCGATTGAACGACAAGCTGGTCCAAAGAGCCTTCGAAATCACGCGGGACGCCGAGCTTTCCGACAGCGATGGAGCCGCGGCATACCGCGCCGCCTACGCCGCCGCGCCCGCCAACGCGCCGCCGACGGTCAGCGTCTGCGACACTGTCTCGAGCGACACCTGGTGGCACGGCAAGCGGTTGAGCGACGCCATGAATGACTGGACCAGGCTCTTGACGGACGGCTCGGCGAATTATTGCACGACCCAGCAGGAGGACAATGCGACCCTGACGGCGCTGAAGCGGGGAGCCGATGCCGGCCGCCTCGATTTCGAGCGGGTCGCGGTGCTGCGGACGGCATCCAATTTCGACCAGGAGGCGCCCGGCCAGACCCCGGCGGAGTCCCTTCGGGCGCGATCGGGCGGCTTCATTCCCTCGGTCACCAACGCCTATCTCGTCGGCTCCAAGCTGACGGATGCGATCATCGCCGACTGGGCCAACTGGGAAGAAGGCGTTCCGGATCAGTAGCCGATCCGACTCCTTCCGGCGCGAGCACCCCTGGTTTTCCGGCGAGCGCCGCCGGACCGAATCAGCCTTGCGGCCGCGCGATGTTCCGTTTACGTTCTCGAACGTGGACGTAGGGGCCAGCGCGGGAATCATCATGGAGCAGCGCGTGAGCGTGGTGACTCTCGGAGTCGCCGATCTGGATCGGTCAAGACGTTTCTACGAGGATGGTCTTGGCTGGCGGCGCGGCAACGCGCACGCCGAGGTGGTCTTCTTCCAGCTGAGCGGCATGGTGCTGGCGCTGTTTGACCGCCAGCGCCTGGCCGCCGACGCTCACGTGTCCCCGGAGGGCAGCGGCTTCGGCGGGGTCACGCTGGCTTATAACGCGCGCGGCCGCGAGGACGTGGAGGCGGTCCTCGCGGAAGCCGAGCGCGCCGGCGGCCGCATTCTCAAACCGGCGCAGGACGTGTTCTGGGGCGGCTATTCCGGCTATTTCGCCGATCCCGACGGCCACCTTTGGGAGGTCGCCTGGAACCCGGAATGGGAGCTCACCGCTGGCGGCGACGTAAAGATGCACTATCTGTGATAAGCGCCGATGCCGACTGCCCTGCGAGTTGGTTCGTATCGGTTCTTCTTCTACGCTGCCGATGAGAACGAGCCTTCGCACATCCATGTTGGGCGCGAGGACAGTGTCGCAAAATTTTGGCTGGATCCCGTGAGGCTGGCCAGCGCCGGCCGCTTTCGCCGGCCAGGCTGCGCCATATAGAGCGCCTGGTAGGCGAAAATGTTGAGACGCTCTTGGAGGCTTGGCGTGGCTTTTTCGACCGCTGACATCACGGCTCCATACGCGATCTCGGTTTCGGTCAGCGATGATGCCTTGTGCGTCGATCTTGCTGACGGCCGCACCATATCAGTGCCGATCGCCTGGTATCCCCGGCTGGCGCATGGGACACCGGCGGAGCGTAGAAACTGTCGTCTCATCGACGGCGGTGAAGGAATCCATTGGCCTGATCTGGACGACGACATCTCGGTCGCGAGCCTGTTGGCCGGCCGTCGCTCCGGCGAGAGTCAAGCATCACTGAAGCGCTGGCTGACAGGCCGGTCGGCGCGACCTTAGACCCATGACCGGCAAATTCATCTCTATCCGCGGCGCGCGCGAGCACAACCTCAAGAATGTCGACCTCGACCTGCCGCGCGACAGCCTGATCGTCATGACCGGCCTGTCCGGCTCGGGAAAATCGTCGCTCGCTTTCGACACGATCTACGCGGAGG
>JACCSN010000867.1 GCA_013812985.1 Hyphomicrobiales bacterium
ATGCGCAGCACTTCCCGGCCGCTCAGCTCGGCGGACTATCGGAGCTCCTTGAAGGCAGCCGCATCGGCACTATCCAGGTGACCACAGCCGGTCCCGACAGCGAGGAGTCGATCGCGCCCGAAATCGCGGCGTTCGGCGGCGCCCCTGGTTTCATCTACAAGGATGAGGCGCATGTCGACCGAGTGCTGCAGGGCGATCTCGGCCGCAAGGCATCCCAGATCGCGCGCGACAAGACCGGTGTTGAGTTCGTCGCTTATGGTGAGACCGGCTTCCGGCATGTCTTGTCGAAAGAGCCGTTCCTGTCACTGGAAGATCTGAAAGGGCTGAAAATTCGCGTGCCGGAGTTGCGCATCTGGGTAGACTTCTGGACGCTTCTCGGGGCCAGCCCCACTCCGCTTCCCTATTCGGAGCAGTATTCAGCCCTTTCGACCGGCATCATCGATGCGATCGATTCTGATGTGTTTTCGATAATCGGGTTTAAATTCTACGAACAGGCCCGTCATCTCACGCTGACTTCCCACTGGTTTCTGCCGAAGGCGGTGCGGGTAAACGCGGCTTGGTTGGACAGCATGCCGGAAGACCTGCAGAAGCTGGTTCGCGATTCCGCCCAGGAGGTCTTCGCCGAGCAGAGAACGACCAACCGCGGCGAGGCGAGCGCCGCGCTGGAAGAGCTGAAGAAGCAGGGCGTTGAGGTTCACGAACTCCCGCCGGAAGAGTTGGCCAAAATGGAGGAGCTTACCGCTTCGCTGTTCGACGCGTTCAGTTCGAAAAGCGCTGAAACTGCCGAGATGATCAAGCAGATCCGGGAACTCGGCTAAAGCTCCGGGCGCCATGATGCCTTTGGCCAATATCGACGCCGCACCTGCCGGTGCAGCGTCCGACACCATTCAGACCGGCGCCGCCCTTATCCTCGACCGCGCGCTTGAGACCGTTTGCGTCCTGCTGATGCTCGGGGCCGTTTCAGTTTCCTGCCTCCAGGTCGTCCTGCGATACGGCTTCAATAGCGCTTTGCCTTGGCCGGAAGAGATGGCGATCTGGGCGTTTTGCTGGGCAACGTTTCTCGGAATGGCGCTCGCCACCGGACGGGACGCGCATATCGCGATCGACGTCGTAAGCCGTTTCATTCCGCCATCGGCGCTCAGATCGCACGTCTTTTTCGTGCAGACGGTGATCGCAGCCTCAAGCGTCATGCTGGTCGTTCATGGCGCCGAGTACGTCGGCCGTGCGATCCAGGTTTCTCCGGCTCTGCAATGGTCGATGAAGTACTTCTTTCTCGCCGTGCCCGTCGGCGGGCTGCTCAACCTCGTCTTTCTCGCTTGGCCGCGAGCGGGCCGATCGGTTCTGCAGAGCCTCGGAGTCATTGTCGCCGGCGTGATGCTGTATGTCTTCGTGCGCTACGGCGCGAGCAGCGTTTACGGCGAAAGCGGAAGTGCGATTGTCCTCAACCTCGTCGGGCTCGTGCTTATCATCCTGGGAGTACCGGTCGCTTTCGCTATGGCCTTCGGCGCGTTCGCTGCCTTTGCGCCCTTCAGCGAGATCCTGCTCGTCACGATCTCGCAGAACATGGCCGCCTCGCTGAATTCGTTTACGCTGCTCGCCATTCCCTTTTTCATTCTCGCCGCCGCGGTGATGAATGCCGGCGGCATCACCCCACGCCTCGTCGACCTCGCTATGCAGCTCGTCGGCCATATGCGCGGCGGGCTCGGACAAGCAAACGTCGTCACCAACGTCATGCTTGCCGGAATCTCGGGATCTTCCACGGCCGACGCCTCGACAGTCGCCAAGCTGATGGTTCCCGAAATGGCGGATCGCGGCTACGCTCGCCCGTTCAGTTGCGCTTTGACGGCATCCGCCGCGACCCTCGCCAACCTTATTCCGCCGAGCCTGGGCCTGATCATTTACGCGGCGCTCGCCTCCGTTTCGGTCGGCGCGCTGTTCGTCGCCACGATAGTGCCTGGCCTCCTGGTCGCGGCGGCACTGGTGCTTACCGTTTACGTCATGTCACGCATTCGCGGCTATGGAGGCGATCTCCCCAAGGCGACGGGGCGTCAGCGTGTTGCTTCGCTAGGGTTGGCGATTCCGGCGCTGATTCTCCCGATCGTCATCGTCGGGGGCGTGCGCTTCGGAGTTTTCACGGCTACCGAAGCGGGTGCGGTGGCGTTCGTCTACGCCCTTTTGTGCGGCTCTCTGTTGTATCGGAATCTGACTCCCGCCAATCTTCTTGCCGCAATCCGTGAATCGGTTTTCGACACGGTTGTGATCGTCGTCATCATCGCCACCGCCGCTCCCTTCGCCTGGGTACTGGCATATGAGCAGGTGCCACAGAAGATTGCCGCGGCACTTTCAGCGCTTGTGGCCAGCCCCATCTACCTGATGCTCGCCCTCAACCTCTTCCTGTTGGTCGTCGGGCTTTTCATGGAGATGATCGCTTCGCTCGTCATTCTGGTGCCGATCCTCGTCCCGGTGGTGATCGCGGCCGGCATCGACCCTATCCATTTCGGGATAATCATGGT
>JACCSN010000898.1 GCA_013812985.1 Hyphomicrobiales bacterium
CGATTCGCCGCCCGATCAGACCGATCAGGAGACGGAAAACCGCGTCACTGCACCCCGTCCGCATCGACGACGCCACACTTCGAAGCCGATCAGCTGAACCGCTCGACCGGCCGGATCGCAAAAACCCTATAGCGCAGCACACGTGGCCCGCGGGTTCGTTCTTCGGGAACTTTCGTACGCCTGTCGGCGCCCGAAACTCTTCACGAAAGCAGATAGGCCGGTTTCGGGCGGGAAATTTGAAAAGCAGACGCGGACAGATTCCAAAAACCAAAACGGACGCCAACGCTTGCCGGTGCCGACGCCAGTTGCCCTACGATGCAAACCTCACTCGTCCCGCCGACGGAAGAATGCTCGGTCAGCACACCCCGACAAGCGGCTAATATGAACCGCTCTATCACGCGGCGAGCCGAGTGGCCCCTGCTACCATGGCTAGGAGTTCCGGCTTCCTGATCCCGGCGCGCACTGCCAGGGACTGTAAAAACGGGCTCTGCAGTGCACGGGACGCCCACGCTGCCACCCGCACTCCGCCACCAAGGCTTCGGGTTGCGCGTTGGTGATACGAAAGGGAAGTCGGACCCTCTGAGATAAACGCCTCAGCGGCCGACCTGGCAGTGGAAAGCGCAATCGCGATACCATCGCCTGCAAACGAGGGTATCACCGCCATCTGGTCACCCAACCGAAATACCGGGCCGCTACGCGCGCCGGCGACGTAGCCGTACGGGACGCCGTATATAGACAATGGCCTGTTCCAGCTCGCCCGGGCCTCGGCCAGCCGTTCGCGCCAGATGCCTGAACTCCCGCTCAGATGCGACAGGAGATCCGGCCAGGAGCGGCCGAGCGCTTCGTAGTGGGCCTTCGTCACCAGAAGACATAGATTGGCGTGACCCGCCCCTAGCGGCTGGAGACCAGCATAGCCGCCCTGAAACAGCAGTATTTCTACCGATCCGGCGAGGGCTCGGTCTACCCCGGCAGGAGTCTCCAAGTGCATTTTGAATCCGATCAGATTGTCTTGGACTCCACGGCCGCGGGGATATCCGCGCAAAACGTGCTTGCCCGTCGCGAGAAAGAGCGCACGTCCCTCCAGGGTCGAACCGTCTGAGAGGTCAATCCGCACCCCACCGGGGCACACCGTGCAGTTTCGAGCCGAAAGGCCGCGGCGCACGTCGACTCCGCGGACCGAAGCGGTTTCAAGCAGGGCTTCGTCAAGCGTGAAGCGGGACAGACTTTCGGCCCGAAACGGCAGCGGGGACTCGCCTATCCGATCGCCGCACGCCAGCCGGATGCGCTCGACCGGAACGGAGCCGAGCAAAGCCGGGTCGAGCCCGAGCTCGCGCAAATGGCGGCCGGCCTCCCCGCTGACAAACTCGCCGCAGACTTTGTGGTGGGCTCTGGCTTGGCGCTCTACCAGGACGACCCGGGCGCCCGCATCGGCCAACCAGATGGCCGCGGCGCTTCCCGCGGGCCCGCCCCCGACCACCACTACGTCGGGCTTGTTCATCGGACGAACCCAACACCGAAACGGAAGGGGAAGGACCACTCGATCGTCGCTCGAGAGGGGTCGATACCGCTTTGGTCCAGGAGCCCGAGCCAATCCCGCCGCGTAAAGCCCCGCGCCACTGATACCGGCGCGTCGTGCCGCACCAGGCGGTTCGCCGGGAGCATCCGGGTGGTCATGCGGATGAAGTGGTACGGGAGCGCATGGCGGTGGAGGTCGTTGACGAACCAGCCCAGCTCCGCGCTCGCGTCCATCCACCGGATGAAGCGTACAAGCTCCGCGTCGGGAAGATGGTGGGCAAACAGCGAACTCAGAACAATGTCGACGCGGTCGCCGGAAACAGAGAAAACGTTTCCGACCTCATATCGGATCGGCATGTCGGCCGGCGTCGCCAGTGCGGCGGCCCGGGCCGACCAAGGATTGAGGTCGATCCCAGCCAAGCGCACTTCGACACCGCGTTTCCGGCCCCAGGAAGAGATCTGGCGAAGCATGTCGCCATGTCCAAATCCGACATCCAAGATGCTTACCGGCCTGTCCGTTCCGGTCCTGCCCAACAGCCGGTCCAACCAGCCGAGCGTCGGACGGTAGGCGAGCGTACAACGGTTGATAAACTCCAGGTGGCGGAGGCATTCGCGGAACTCCTCAAAGGGTACCGCCTCGGTGTCCATCAGCTCGGCTTCGTGGCTGCGCCTCACGAGGCTGGTCATGCACCTTCCCCCTTGGTGCGAAACAGCATCATCTCGGCCGTGACCCCCGGCCCGAAGGCCATGGCCGCTCCGAACTCTCCAGGCGCAGCTCCTTCCAAGACGTCCTTGATGGCGAACATGACTGTCGGCGAGGACATGTTCCCATATCGGCGCAGCACTTCGCGCGAGGCGGTCAGCGCCTCCGGCGGGAGGCCGAGCGATTGCTCCACTGCGTCCAGCACCGAGCGCCCCCCGGGGTGCACGGCCCAGAGCGACAGTTGGTTAATGCGGAACCTGTTCTGCAGGGCATCCACGATTCCGGGGACACCGCGCCCTACAGTCCCGGGCACTGCGCCGGAGAGCAGCATGTCAAACCCCTGCTGGCCCACCCGCCATGTGATCTGTTCATGACTGTCGGGTATGACCGCGGAGCCGAACCCCACGATCTCGGCGCCCGCTGGATTGGCGCTCACTAGTGTTGCAGCAGCCCCGTCACTGAAGACCATGAAGGAAAGCAATTCCTCAAGGTTCTCTGTTTCCTGCAGGTGCAGCGTGCACAGCTCCACGTTCACCAGCAGGACTTTTGATTGGGGATTCGAACGCACGATGTGGTGTGCGAGCTTCAGGCCGTTTATGGCGGCGTAGCAGCCCATGAAGCCGATCACGGTCCGCTCGACGGCGCCGTCTAGACCGAGACGGCGCATCACCTCCAGATCGATGCCCGGCGCATGCAGCCCGGTGCAGGTCGTGATGATCAGGTGAGAGGGTCGCTCATCCTCGGTCAGCTCCAACTTTGTGATGCATTGCATAGCCAAATCGGGTGCGTAACGCTCGAACAGAGCCATGCGTGTTCCGGTGTCAGGAAAAGCGCCGCGCTTGAAGATGTCTTCGCTGTCCAGTCCGTCGGGGTCCCGGCTAGGCTCCAGAACCGAGTAGCGGTGGTCGATTTGCGACCGGTCCGACATCCGACGGAGGACCTGCCGCGCTCGTGGGTTCGGGAGCATGCTGGGGACATAATCCAGAAACTTCTGGTGCACGTCATGCGCCGGA
The DNA here is from genome assembly GCA_013812985.1 of Hyphomicrobiales bacterium. The sequence continues at coordinate 3,232 of JACCSN010000898.1, forward strand.
ACAGCCGTCGCAATTCGGTTGAGATAAGCCGTCGCAGGCATAATTCACTTCAACTCATCCCAAGCAGTGCAAGAGGGTGGAAACTCCGTTTTCGGCCAGAAGGTTCGCCAAAAACATCGAAGTTGCTCTCACAATCTTTTGAGAGCATCGCTGAATTTGAGGCGCCGCCTTGAACAGCTTAGCCGCTGCATGGCGAGCCCCGTTCGGTTATCAAGGCCGATACAGCTCCGATGGACACGGTGGTCGGCCCTGAAAGGCAGCCGCTTTCAGAAACACCTTCAAGGCCAGGCTATGACCGGCATGGGCGCAAATCCGACCCTCAACGCGGTGGTAACGCCCGCGCCTGTTTCTCCCACTCCAACGGAAACGGCCTGAACAGCCGCGCCATGGTCAGCTCCGGCAGGTGTCGACCATCCAAGATCGCATCGACGATCTCCGGCGCGAGCAGCGTCAAGCGGAGCACCCGGCTCACATAAGAGCCGTTAATCCGCTCGGTTGCCGCGAGATCCTCGCAGCTGGCGTAGACGCCGTCTTCCAGCAGCCTGCGCCAGCGGAACGCCCGGGCAAGGGCCTTGACGAGAGTGCTGTCGATCTGCGGCCGTGGCGGCGCCCAGGCCGGCGCTCCCAGGGGCGCGAAAACCTGTTTTCGCCCGCCCCGCCTACGGATGGCGAGCGGGACGGAGACGGTGACCGTGCGCCGATCCGGGCTGAGCTCTGCTTGCATCATGCCGCCCTCCTCACATCGGGACGGTTGGTCCACAGATCCTGCACGAGGCTGGCCAGCCCTTCGGTCCTGAGCCGGATCGAGGCGCTTTCTCCGGTGATGTCCACGCGCTCGACCAGGAGCCCGACAATGCGGGCCTGCTCAGCCGGGAAGAGCTCATCCCAGAGCGGGGCGAGGTCGAGGAGGGCTGCCCTGACCTTGGCCCCAGTGATGCTGCTGTCCTGCTCGCGTGCAGCCTGCCAGGTCCTGACGATGATCTCCGGCGTGGCGAGCAGGATGCGCAGCTGGTCCACTACGGCCCGCTCAATCTCCCCGGCTGGGATGCGGCGCACGGGACAAGCCTCAGGCCCGTTCTTCAGCACGGACTGGCTGACGTAATAGCGGTAGAGCCGCCCACCCTTCCGGGTGTGGGTCGGCGACATAGCCGCCCCGGTTGGGCCAAAGATCAGGCCCTTCAGGAGCGCCGGCGTCTGCGCCCGG
>JACCSN010000929.1 GCA_013812985.1 Hyphomicrobiales bacterium
TCCCCACGGCGATGAAGCTGGCAAGAGCGCGACTTTTGCCCTCACCCGTCCGCGCCTGCCGCTAATCGCATTTGGGGGTTCGCGAACACTTACCCCAGCTTATCCTTCAGCAGCAGCTCCAGCAGCCGCGCGATGTTCGCCGCGACCCGCCGCGCGTTGAACACCATTAACGGTGCGTTAAGCGAAACGGCGCATGTTTTATGTCGGCGGGTAAGGCTTTTCTGTGCTCGCTCAGCCGCTCCGGTCGTTGCTCCTTGCGCCGGGGCGGCTTTCTGTTGTTCGGTCCTTAACACTTCCGCAGCAGTAGCTCCGGGAGCCGCGCGATGTTCGCCGCGATCCGTCGCGCCTCGTCTTCCGTGAGCCCGTCGAAGGTGCTGCGCTCGTCTCGCACATAGACATAGGCGAGCGTCACGCCATTTGCGTCGGCGATCCGGAAATGGCCGCCAGTTGTTTTCTCGACTGACCAGGGCGGCGGGAAGCGGCGCGTTGATGGCATGAATCAGCGTCCGAGACCCTTGGCGGCTTTCACGAGTGCGGCACCACTGTCTCGGGTTTCGGTGATCTTCTTGGGCAGCTGGTCCCGCGCCTTCTTCCGGGCGCGGTATGCGGCGGCCCGTAGTCGGTCAAATTCGCGCCTTATGGGCGGTGGAAGACGGCGAGGCCGGCGACGACAACGGCATAGGCGACGCTGGAGGCATAGCCTTCGATGACGAGCCGTCGCTCGGCTACGTGGTTCCAGGCGGCATTGTCGACGCCGAGGGGCCGGATGACAACGGCGTTGCCGACGATGGCGGTGCGCAAGAGGTCATGGGCGAACGCAACGTGCGCGAGGGCTTCCGACTTGACCGCGAGCGCCGGGCGCAGCAGGCGGGCAAGGTCTACATCGGCGAGATGTCGACGGCGGGCTTCAAGCCGTTCTGGGCCTGAAACTTCGCGGCGCCGCGAAGTTCTGCCCCGTCGCCAAGCGCGGCGGGGCTAGCTCTTTGCCCTAGAAACAGCCCCGGCTTTCAATTTCGGGATTAGCCGGGGCTGTCCTGCCAAATGCCTCTCATCGGGTCGATGGTGAGGCCTGTTCACGGCGATGTTGCAGACGATAGGTCGTGGGCTTCGGGCAACTCAGCCATGTAAACGTTTTTTACCCGCGTTAAGATTGAAGATGACCCGTTGCGGGTCTCTACAACGGTATAGGGCGCAGCTTGTGTCTGATACGCGATACCAACGCAGCCGGTCTTGCTCTCAGTCCGGGACGCGCCGGTGCAGCCGATAGGCAAGAGGTCGCTCTTGACGATGCTTTGACCTTTCTTTACGGTTTCAGGCCGCATTGCCGACACCAATCCAAAGGCCTGCTCGACACGCCATTCAGCCGCGCCCGCTGCATTCGGGGTAGCATCTGGTCGTGACGTTATCCGTTCGATTTCTGTTACGACAACGCCAGCAGAAACGACCAGGCTGGCCAAAGCTAAGGCACTTGCGGTGTTCATCTGACCCTCCCAGGCCTTGTGTCTCCTTATTCAAGACCTAAAAAACCAAAGCAGATTTGAATCAATTCTCCAAATCAGGTTTGGGCTATTGGTTAAGAGATACACCTTGCCCGTACCATGCGCGCCCAGGGCTAATCTCTCAGGGAACAAACGGAAGTGCCCTCGGCAGCGCGGATCGCGCGCAATCCTAGCCGGGCTTGCGGGGCGAGGAACTGGAGTTGAACCAGTCTCTCCGGAATGAAACCCGGTGCTCTTAGCCGCTGAGCTATCCTCGCAGTTTGGGAGGATAGAGAAGGAGCAACCAGGCACGCCAAAGTGTCTTAAGAATTGGTTAAAGGCCGCGCGCGAGAAGCGGCCCCGGCGTGACGGGGGGAGACACCGGAGCCGCCGTGCCGGCGCCCCCTCAAGCCGACGAACAGCGACGATCGCGATCGTCGTTGTTCGCCAATCACGCGTCAGCAGCACCGATATCACTCCGGCGGACGTTGACGTCGCGTGCGCGTTTCTCAGACGCTGGCCTCTTCCTGCTTGACCGGCTCATGCGT
>JACCSN010000946.1 GCA_013812985.1 Hyphomicrobiales bacterium
GTATCGCGGAGGGCAGGCGCGCCAGCAGGAAGACCCGCCATCGTGACGCCCCCATGGAGCGCAGCAACAGCTCGATGTCGTCCTCGGTCGCTTTATATCCCTGCACCAGCGCTACCATCATTGGGAAGAAGGTGACGAAGGCGACCAGCATGATCTTGGGAGCGAGCCCGAAGCCGAACCAGAGCACCACCAGCGGGGCGATAGCAACCAGCGGCAGGGTCTGACTGATGATGAAGACGGGGATGATGGCGCGCCGCAGCGGATGGGAGAAATCGACCAGAACCGAAAAGACGAAGGCCGCGCTGAGCGAGCAGGCAAAGCCGACGAGGGTCGCGCTAATGGTGGGGACGGCGTTCTGCATCAACGCGTCCCGATGCAGAATCGCCTGCTCGAGGACGCGCGATGGCGGCGGCAGCGTCGTCGGTTTGATGCCGGAGAATCGGGCGTAAAGCTCCCAGGCCAGCAGCAAGGCGCCGACCGAGAGCAGGGCCGGTCCGGCCTTGAAGATCGCAGTTGCGAGCGGACACAATTGGGCAGCGGAGAGAGGGCGCATGTCGGAGCCTCGGCGAGACGCCGCGCGAAAATCAGACCGCGCTTGGGCTGTTGGCCGATACGGTTAGGTCCAGAGCGACGTGCCCCTGCGGAGTGCCGAAACGCAGGAAGGCTTCGGCGACGGCCGCGAAAACCGGGCCTGCGTCACCGCGCAGCTTGGTGCAGAAGTTCTTCGACCGATCGAAGACGCCTGAAGCTTTCAGGAAGTCGATGCAGCCGTATATCTCGTCCATGTGCTGCGCTCCCCCAAGCGGGTAGAGCGAGAACTGCGCTGCGACGCTCTGCCCTGTCCGCTCTGCGCCCTTCACGGCGGCAACGGCCTGCAATCTGCGTTCGGCCAGCGGCACATCGTGGCGCACGCCTTCCACTGGCGTGCAGATCGGATCGTCCGGCTCGCCTGGACAGCCACGCGAAACGGCTGCCGAGAGGACGCAATGAATGCCGCCGCGCGACGCCGCCACATGCAGGTCGCGCATGGCCGGGAACAGCTGGTCGGGTGGTCCGACGAGGAGGGTGGAGATGTCGTCGGTCTCGATCCGGCACGCGCTTCGATAGGGATCGAGCGCGCTCAACGAGCCGAGGATGACGCGGACGAAATCGTCGGTCATCGGATAGAGAGCCAATTGTGCGCCGGAGAACATGATCCGCTTCGCTCCGCTGGCATTACCCAGATCAGCTTGAGGGTTTCGCGGCTGGCCGCCACGCTCTCAGCCCCGGCGATACGGAGCACCCCTGTCGATAAGGAAATGTACTAGGAAGTGCCTCGATCACGCAAGTGGGCACGTGAAATGCCCACCTTCAGCGCGTCGATCGCGCCGAAACTCCCAACGCATTCGCACCGTCAGTTAGGCACCGCCGGCCAAGCCCCGGCGGCACGATAACCACCGGTCGCGCCGCGACGGGCCGCGTTGCCCGAACCCCCTCCCCTTTCCGATTTGGGCAGGACGGGCGTTCAGCCTCGTGTCGCGCACGATTGCCCGCGCGGGGCGCTGATGCGGAGCGTCTCGCTTGCCCGGCACGAGAAAGGTAACTCCGGTACGATCGTCCTCCACGCGGTTGCACAGCGTGTCGACAAGTCGTCGCAGTCGTCAAAAGGGAAAGCGGGCGGGCTACTGATCTCCGGAGGAACGGCAAGCCGGCCACTATTGTTACCTTCGATACCGAACCGAACAGGAGGCCATGATGTCGGACTACACCACCACCGGCGCAGGCGGCGTCGCAACGAACGAGACCGGAAGCCTAATCGCTGCAAGCAAGGTCGAGGGCACGAACGTCTACAACCGTCAGGGTGAGAGCCTCGGCTCGATCTATGACGTGATGATCGACAAGCGATCTGGGCAGGTCGCCTATGCCGTCATGTCGTTCGGCGGATTTCTCGGCATGGGCGAGAGCTATCATCCGCTCCCCTGGAAGGTTCTCACCTATGACGAGAGCCAAGGCGGCTACGTGGTCGACCTCGACAAAGAACGCCT
>JACCSN010000951.1 GCA_013812985.1 Hyphomicrobiales bacterium
GCTCCTGCCGATCACAGACGACCGTCAGGCGGATATAGGTCTCGTAGGCGCCGTGCTGCCCGCGCCGCGTCTCCTCGATGCGGATGCCGCGCTCCTTGGCGTAGGCCGGCGCGGAGACCATGTTGACCGTCTGCAGCTGTGGCTGCAGGAAGCCGGCGAGCGCCGCGGCGGTCAGCGCCCGCGTGTTCATTTCCGCCACCGCCCCCTCATATTCCAACCGCACCGCACTGGCGCCGCTCTCGGTCAATTGACCCGCGAAGGAGCCGAGCTGCTCGGCGAGCTTGACGAACGGCGTCAGACGCGGCGCCTCGTCGGCGGTGATGGAAGGCATGTTCAGTGCGTTGCGCACCGCGCCGGTCGTCAGGTAATCCGCCATCTGCTCGGCGATCTGCACCGCGACGTTCTCCTGCGCCTCGCTGGTCGAGGCGCCAAGATGCGGCGTGCAGATGACGTTCGGCGCGCCGAACAGGATGTTGGACGTGGCGGGCTCCTCGGCGAAGACGTCGATCGCCGCGCCGGCGATCTTGCCGGAATCGAGCGCCGCGCGCAGCGCCTCCTCGACGACCAGCCCGCCGCGCGCGCAATTCACGATCCGGACGCCGTGCTTCATCTTGGCGATCGCCGCCGCGTCGATGATGTCGCGCGTCTTGTCGGTGAGCGGCGTGTGCAGCGTAATGAAGTCGGCGCGGCGGAACAGCGCTTCGAGCTCCACCTTCTCCACGCCAAGCTCGCCGGCTCGCTCCTCGGAGAGGAACGGGTCGTAGGCGATCACCCGCATCTCCAGCCCGCGGGCGCGTTGCGCGACGATCGAGCCGATATTGCCGCAGCCGATGACGCCCAGCACCTTGCCGGTGATCTCCACGCCCATGAAACGGTTCTTCTCCCACTTGCCCGCCTGGGTGGACTGGTCGGCGGCGGGGATCTGGCGGGCGCAGGCGAGGATCATGGCGATGGCGTGCTCGGCCGTGGTGATGGAATTGCCGAACGGCGTGTTCATCACGATGATGCCCTGGGCGGTGGCCGCGGCGATGTCGACATTGTCGACGCCGATCCCGGCGCGGCCGATGACGCGCAGCCGCCCGTGGGCGGCGCCAATCAGCTTCGACGTCACTTTCGTCGCGGAGCGGATCGCCAGGCCGTCATAGCCGCCGATCAACGCGGCGAGCTTCTCCTTGTCGGAGCCGAGCTTTGGCTGAAAGTCGACCTCGACGCCCCGATCGCGGAAGACGTTGACGGCGGTGTCCGACAGGCTGTCGGAGATGAGGACGCGAGGAGCCATGGCCGGTTCTCCAGTTGCGCTGCGCGCGTTCGAGATGCTGAGGGAAAAGGGAGCCGTCTCGCGCCGGCTGAGAATCACGCCGCCTGGCGAAGCTCGGCTTTCGTCGCGGCGAAGGCCCAGTCGAGCCAGGGCAGCAACGCTTCGATGTCGTCGGCCTCGACCGTGGCGCCGCACCAGATTCTGAGGCCTGGCGGCGCGTCGCGATAGGAGGCGATGTCGTAGGCGACCCCCTCGGCTTCCAGGAGCCCGGCGAGCGACATGGCGAAATTCGCCTGCGCCTCGGAGGGGAGTCCGGCCACCGCGGGATCGACGATGGTCAGGCAGACCGAGGTGTTGGAGCGCGTCGCCGGGTCGCGCGCGAGGAAGTCCACCCAGCCCGTCCGCCCCACCCAGCCGGCGATCCGCGCGGCATTCCGGTCGGCGCGCGCATGCAGCGCGTCGAGCCCGCCGATCCGCTCGGCCCAGGCGAGCGCATCGAGGTAATCCTCCACGCACAGCATGGACGGCGTATTGATCGTCTCGCCCGCGAAGACGCCCTCGATGAGCTTCCCTTTGGAGGTGAGGCGAAAGATTTTGGGCAGGGGCCAAGCCGGCTGATAGGATTCCAGCCGCTCGACGGCGCGCGGCGAGAGGATCAGCATGCCGTGCTGCGCCTCGCCGCCCAGCACCTTCTGCCAGGAGAAGGTGACGACATCGAGCTTGTCGAAGGGAAGCGCCTGCGCGAAAACGGCGCTGGTGGCGTCGCAGATGGTGAGCCCGTCGCGTGTCGCGGCGATCCAGTCGCCGTTTGGCGCGCAGACGCCCGACGTGGTGCCGTTCCAGGTGAACACAACGTCGCGAGCGGGATCCACGTTGCTCAGGTCGGGCAGCTCGCCATACGGCGCTTCCAGCACGCGCACGTCCTGAAGCCGGAGCTGCTTCAGGATGTCCGTCACCCAGGCTGAACCGAAACTTTCCCAGCTGAGCACGTCGACGCCGCGCGGGCCGAGCAGCGACCACAGCGCCATCTCCACCGCGCCCGTGTCGGAAGCCGGGACGATGCCGATGCGGTAATCCGCGGGCACGCGAAGGATGCGGCGGGTTTCGTCGATCGCCTTTAGAAGGCGCGCCTTGCCGGGCTTGGCCCGATGCGAGCGCCCGATGAGCGCACCGCGGAGGACTTCGGGGGACCATCCGGGCCGCTTGGCGGTGGGACCGGACGAAAAGCAGGGATTTGCCGGCCGTTGCGCCGGCTGCTCGAACAAAGCCATTTCGCTACCCTTCCAGATAGGCGCTCCTCGTTGGGGAGGAGTGTCCCACCGGCGGGGCTAGCG
>JACCSN010000967.1 GCA_013812985.1 Hyphomicrobiales bacterium
CGCTGCACACGCCCTGCCCGCCGACGTCCGCGGCGTGCCAACCGGGCGGCTGGGCGATGCCGCCGCCTTCAGCTTCTACGCCACCAAGACCATGACCACCGGCGGCGAGGGCGGCATGCTCGTGACCGATGATGACGCCGTGGCCGACCGCGCCCGCCTTATGCGCCTGCACGGCATCAGCGCGGACGCCTGGAACCGGTACGGCGCCGGCGGCACGTGGGCCTACGAGGTCGTAGAGGCCGGCTTCAAGTACAACCTGACCGACCTTGCCGCCGCCATCGGTCTCGTGCAGCTCGAGCGCCTGGATGAGCTGGCCGATGCGCGCGCCGCCATCGCCGCTCGATACGACGCCGCCTTCGCGGAATCCCCGCTGTTGGAGGTACCGCCGCGCCGCGCCGGTGACCGGCACGCATGGCACCTCTACGTGGTGCGGCTCAACCTGGATGAAATGACGATCGACCGCGGGCAGGTCATCACGCGACTGGCTGAAGCAGGCATCGGTGCATCGGTCCATTTCATCCCGCTTCACCTGCATCCGCACTACCAGCAACGCTACGGGTACAAGCCCGGCGACTTCCCGGTCGCGGAGGCCATCTTCGAGCGCTCAGTTTCCCTGCCCATCTGGCCGGGCATGACCGAAGCCCAGGTGGAGCGCGTCGCGGCGACGCTCCTCGAGATCTGCGAGGCTGCATGCCGCCCCGCCGAGGTCTGACCAGCACGGACACTCGAATTTGCACGCATCATGATGCTACGATGTTTGCATGCGAACGACGGTGACCCTGGACGAGGACGTCGCGGCTGCGGTGAAGCGACTCCGGCGAGAGGACGGGCTTGGCGTGAGCGAGGCGCTGAACCAGATCGCTCGGGCTGGGCTTGCCCAGAAGGAAGCGCGGACGCCGTTCAGGCAGCGCACTGTCAAGATGGGCCTCTTGGTGGACGTCTCCAATGTCGCGGAAGCCATCGAGCTGGCCGAAGGTGCCAGCCATCGCTGATGCTGATCGATGTCAATCTGCTGCTCTATGCGGCGTACGCAGAGACGCCAGAGCACGAGGTGACGCGGGCATGGCTTCAGGAGCAGTTGAACGGACAGAGACGCGTCGGCCTGCCCTGGGAGTCCCTGGTCGGCTTCGTTCGACTCGCCACGAATCCACGCGTTTCGCCAAGGGCACTCCGACCAGCTGAGGCGTGGGCATTCGTCGAGGACTGGTTAGCGGCGCCGGTCGTGTGGGTCCCCACCCCGACGGATGAGCACGCGCAGGTGCTCGGGGGCCTCATCGCGAAGCACAGGATTACCGGCAAGCTCGTGCCCGATGCGCACCTCGTGGCGCTGGCGATGGAGCATGGCCTCGTCGTGTACTCGGCCGACTCTGACTTCGCGCGATTCCCGGAGATCCGCTGGGTCAATCCGCTCGCTGCGTAGACCGGGTCGGCGACGGACCCGGTAGTACTGTTGACCCGCGGCACCGGGCGATTCAGCCTAATTCCCAGCATGATTGGCGAAACGTGAAGCTTTGGCAGGCCGCCGTCAAGCGGCTGATTGACGTCGTCCTCGGCGCGTTCGCGCTCGTCGTCCTGATCCCGGTCATGGCACTCGTGGCCGTGGCGGTTGCGGTCGATTCAACGGGTCCGGTCGTATATGGCGCGCGGCGCGTTGGCCGGCACGGGCGCGAGTTCACGATGTGGAAATTCCGCTCCATGGCCCGTGGCGCAGACAGGGTCGGTCCGGCGGTGACCGGTGCCTACGACTTCCGCGTGACGCGCGTCGGCGCCTTTTTGCGGCGAACAAAGCTGGATGAGCTCCCACAGCTGGTGAACGTGCTGGCCGGCCAGATGTCGCTGGTAGGCCCGCGTCCTGAATCGCCGGTCTATGTCGAGCGCTGGACGACCGAGGAACGCGAGATCCTTGCATTCCGACCCGGCATCACCGGACCGACGCAGATCGCCTATATCGACGAAGAGGAGCGCCTCGCCGGCGATCCGAACGCGGTGTACGAGTCCGAGCTGATGCATGTCAAGCTCGCGGTGGACCGTGACTACGTTCGCCGATTCAGCCTGCGTGGTGACCTCGGGATCATGTGGAAGACGCTCGTCGGCATCCTGTCGGCCGGCGAACGCAGCACGAACCGGCCTCGCCGCCGCTACACCGTGGGCGAACGCCTGGGCAGCGCCCGCCTGGGACCGATCTTGCTCGACACGTTCCTGGCTGCGATCGCTGCAGCCCTGGCGGTCGGTCTGCGCATCGACCGCAACAACATCTTCGCAGCGGTGGCGACGTACTGGATTTTCATCCCGCTCGCAGCGATCGTCCGGCCGGCTGGCTTTCTGATCGCCGGCGCATACATGCGCGTCTGGCGCTATCCGACCGTCTCCGACGCAGCGCTGATCGTCTCGTCGTTGGCGGCGGGCTCGCTGATCATGACCATCCTCATCTTCGTCGTCATGCAACCGTGGGCATTCCCCGGTTCGGTTGGCTTCCCGCGCAGCGCGATCATCATCGAGTTCCTGCTCTCGTTCATCGTGCTCGGCGGAATCCGTTTCGCCTCGCGCATTCGCCAAGAAGGCATTGAGGAGGGGATGGCGCCGGCGAGCGCCGGGCCGCCCCGGCCGGTCTTGATCTATGGTGCCGGCGAGGCGGGAGCGCTGTTGGTTCGCGAGATGCGGCGCAACCGGTCGCTCCGACTTGAGCCGGTCGCCTTCCTTGACGACGATCCGGCGAAGCGCGGACAACGTATCTACGGGGTCGAGGTCGTAGGCGGCGCGAAAGATCTGCCGCTCGTGGCAGCCGAGCGCGAGGTGGCCGAGGTGATCGTCGCCATGCCCCGCATCGGCGGCGACCTGCTTCGCCAGATCGTTGCCCTCTCGGAGGCCGCGGGCGTTGCCGTGCGCACCCTCCCCGCCGTCGACGAGCTGCTCGACGAAACCGTCTCTGTGAACCGAGTGCGCCCGGTCCGCGTCGAGGACCTGCTCAGACGGGAACCAATCGCCATCCCTGAAGGACCGATGCGTTCCCTCGTCGAGGGCCGAACCGTCCTGGTCACCGGCGCGGGCGGCAGCATCGGCTCCGAACTTTGCCGCCAGATCGCGTCGCTCGGCGCTCGCCGAATCGTGCTGTTCGAGCGAGCCGAGACCCCGCTCTTCTACGTCGACGAGGAGACCCGCCGGCGGTTCCCAGGCGTTGAAGTTGTCGCTGTCGTCGGCGACGTGACCGATGAGGGATCCGTGTCACGCTGCTTTGAGCGTGAGCAGCCGCAGGTCGTCTTCCATGCCGCCGCCCAGAAGCACGTGCCGCTCTCGGAGGCCAACGTCGCCGCGACGGTCTGGACCAACGTTCGAGGGACACGCCTGGTCGCGCAAGCGGCCGTTGATATCGGCGTCGAGGCATTCATCTTCATCAGCACCGACAAGGCGGTCGATCCGTCGTCGATCATGGGCGCCACCAAGCGCATCGGCGAAGAGCTGGTGCGGACCGCAGGCGCGTCGGCCGCCGGGCGATTCGTGGTCGTTCGCTTCGGCAACGTGATGGGGTCACAGGGATCGGTCCTCGAACTCTTCCGGCAGCAGATCGCCGATGGTGGCCCGGTGACGATCACGCACCCGGACATGACGCGTTACTTCATGACGATCCCCGAAGCGGTTCGCCTGATCCTGCACGCTGGCGCCGTTGGGCGTCCCGGCGACATCCACGTCCTGAACATGGGGCAGCCGATCCGGATCGTCGACCTGGCGAGCGACCTCATCCGTCTTTCGTCACCGGCGGGGTCTCGCGACATTGCCATCGTCTTCACCGGCCTCCGTCCTGGCGAGAAGCTGGAGGAGACATTGTTCGGGACGGATGAGGAAGCGCTCGAGACGGATTCGCCGTTCCTGCTGGTGGCGCGCCTTGGTGACGAAGGGCCCCTTGGCTCAACGAACCCATTGGCGGCGCATCTCGAAGCACTGGCTGGCGAAGGACGAGATGCCGAGTTGCGCGACCAGCTAGGCGCGACCGCCGCAACGAGCGCCGCCCGAGGATGATCCGCCTCCTTCCCCGCGTGGCACTCCAACTGTGGATCGTCGGGTTCATCGTCTTCTTCGGCGCCGAAGCCATCCACCTCGAGCCGCCCCTGCGCATCGCGACGCAGATCCTGTACGGTTTCCCACTGGCGGCGTGGGCGGTATTCCGACTGCGTGGGCCATACGACTGGCTCGACATGGCGGTGCTCGGGCTTCTCGTCATCTATGCGATCGTGTGTCTCTTCAGCCGCGACCGCACCGAGAGCCTTGGCACGCTGGCCCTGGCAACTGCTTACGCGACGTGGTTCCTGCTCCTCCGTCGCGCCGCCCATCTGCGCGCGCAGATTGTGCTCGCGATTGGAACCGGGCTCGCTCTCACCCTTGCCTTCAATGCCTACCTGCAGATCCAGGAAAAGGCGACATGGTTCGCCACCGTCGGCGCGGCGCCGTTCGAGGGAGTGCTGACC
>JACCSN010000979.1 GCA_013812985.1 Hyphomicrobiales bacterium
GTGATCGCCTTCGGCAGCTTCGCCGCGAACCGGAAGCCGTCCGGGACGGCCGAGGCCCATCGCGCATAGGTTTCCGGCTTGTGGGAGCGGTAAAATGTGGAATTGATCTCGGCGGCCATCAAGGTCGTGGCGTAGCGCTCCAGGATGCTGCCTGAATCGGGGAACCCGTCCGCGTATTGACGCGGGACACCCCAGCCCGCCGTGCCTATCCGGATCATTGCAGGACCGCCCGATGCCATGCCATGGAAAGGCTTGGTTGTGCACTTTGCTCCAGTTTGCGGGAATTTGTTCACGTCAGGCGCATCTGGTGATCTGGAAGCTTGGTTTCGGCCTAACTAACGCAGGCATGCAATGAACCGTGTTCACAATATCCTATCTCATAGCGCCGGTCCGGATGCTGACATCAACCCCATAGCGGAAGGCGATAAAATCCTCCTCGCCCGCATCGGCGCGCCGCATGGCGTTCGCGGCGAGGTGCGGGTGAAGACCTTTACGGCCGATCCGATGGCGATCCGCGACTACGGCCCGTTGGCCGCGGCCGATGGGCGGCTTTTCCAGATCGAGCGCCTGCGGGCGGCGACGGAGGTGGTCGTCGCCAAGTTCCGCGGCTTGGATGATCGCGACGCCGCCGAGGCGCAGAACGGCGTCGATCTCTTTGTGGACCGAACCGCCCTCCCCGCGCCGGAGGAGGACGAATTCTACCACGCTGACCTCATCGGGCTTGCGGCGTACGACCAAGCCGGCGACTTGCTCGGAACCGTGGTGGCGGTCCACGATTTCGGCGCGGGCGACATCCTCGACATCACCCCGCCACGCGGCCCGTCACTGTTGACGCCTTTCACGAAGGCGGCCGTGCCCTTCGTGGACCTCACCGCAGGGCGCCTGGTCGTCGCACCGCTGCTGGAAGTCGAAGGCGAGGACGAGGATAAGACCGGACGTGAAGACACACAGGGGAGATAAGGCCCATGATCATTGTTGCCGGAACTCTTCGCGTGCCGCCCGACCGAATGGCGGCGTTAAGGCCGGCCGCCGAGGCGGTGATTTCGGCCACCCGCGCGGAGCCCGGGTGCGTAGTCTACTCCTTCGCCGAGGATTTGCTCGATCCGGGCCTGATCCGCATCTACGAGATCTGGAATAACCGTGAGGACCTTGCCGCGCATGGCCGCGCGCCGCACATGAGCCCATGGCGCCAGGCGGTGTCTGAGGCAGGCGCATACGATCGCGACATCCGCACCTTTGAGGCGAGCGGTGGCGAGCTGATCTAGCGCGTCCCGGCCAGCCCAGCCATGCCGTTTTCCGCGACGATCCTCACGCTGTACCCCGAAATGTTCCCTGGGCCGCTGGGCGCGAGCCTTTGCGGCAAGGCGCTTGCCGCGGGCATCTGGACGCTTGACGCCCGCAACATCCGTGAGCACGGGATCGGCGCCCACCGCGCGGTGGACGACACCCCGGCCGGCGGCGGCGCCGGCATGGTGATGCGCGCCGACGTGCTGGCCGCCGCGATTGACGCGGCGGTAGCGCCCGATGACCGCCGTTCTCGCCTGCTCATGAGCCCGCGCGGCGTCCCGCTCACCCAGGCGCGGGTGCGCGAGCTCGCCGCCGGCCCCGGCGCGCTGATCGTCTGCGGCCGCTTCGAGGGCGTCGACGAGCGGGTGATCGGCGGGCGCGATCTGGAGGAGATCTCGGTCGGCGACTATGTGCTTTCCGGCGGCGAGATCGCCGCGATGGCGCTCCTCGACGCCTGCGTGCGGCTCCTTCCCGGCGTCATGGGCGCGGCGGAATCCGCCGCCGAGGAAAGCTTCGAGCAGGGCCTTCTCGAATACCCGCACTATACCCGTCCGCAGGAATGGGAAGGCCGCACCATCCCCAAGGTGCTCACATCCGGCGACCATGCGAAGGTGGCGGCGTGGCGGCGCTGCGAAGCCGAGCGGCTGACGATTGAGCGGCGGCCGGACCTCCTGGCAGGACGCGGCGCTATGGCGAGTCGCTTTGATGGAGAGGAAAAATGAGGATTGTTGCGAATCTGATTGCGCACCTTTTCGCCGCCGTTCTCGCCCTCGTCGCGGTGCAGTCGGCAGCGTCTGCGGAGTGCACGGTCCGCGTTGATTTCGGCAGTTATCGTTGCGGGATTGACATGGAGGCGCGGGCGCGGATCGAGGCATACATCGCGGCCAGCGACGCGATCGTGCATGCCGGCGAGTTCCCGCAACGGGGCATGGAAGGCGAAGTCTCTCTCTGCCTTGAGGTAGACGATATCGGGTCCAAGAGACGAGTGTTCGAAGATCTGAAGGCGATCGTACCAGCGGAGAGCAAGCGCGCCCCGACTACAGTGGCATTCGAGAATGGAGAGGCTTACGGAACGCAATGGCCTGCAAAAGCGCTGACCCGCCCGGCAATCGAACTTGCCCCGCAGCAGAAATCGCGGTCTGACGAAGCTAACTGAGGAAATGCTTTGGCCCGTTGTTTTCAGGCTCTCAGAAAATAATACACCGTCAGCGCCGCGCCCGTGGCGATCACGAAGCCGCGCACTGCGGATATGGGAAAGCGCCGGGCGACATCTACTCCGAACCACCCGCCGGCGACCACCGCCACGATGAGAACCAATGCCTCCGGCCAGGAGATGACATCGCCCTGCACGAAGACCACGATCGAGGCGGTCTGGATGACGATCGACAGGATGTGCTTCAGCGCGTTGATGCGGTGAAAATTCTGGCCTTCGGTCAGCCCCAGCGAGGCCAGCATCATGATTCCCATGCCGGCGCCGAAGAAGCCGCCGTAGATGGCCATCGTGAATTGGACCACGGCGCCGATGGCCCTGCTTCCGGCGCCCTCGCGCGGCCGGTCCGGAAGCAGGCGTGACACGAACGGCCCCAAAGCGAAGACGAGCGTGGCGGCGAGCAGCAGCCAGGGCACGAACCGCGCGAATGTCTGATTGTCGAGCCCGATCAGGATCAGGGCGCCGATGACCGAACCGATCGCGCTGGCGATCCCCAAGAGGATGGCCTTCCGCCAGACGCCGCGGACCTCCCGGCGGTAGGCAATCGCGCTCGCCACGTAGCCCGGCACCATCGCCACCGCGCTTGTCGCATTGGCGGTGATCGGCGGCAGGCCGACGGCGAGAAGCGCCCCGAAGGAGAAGAACGTGCCGCCGCCGGCGACGGCGTGCAGCGTTCCTGACAGAAGTCCGGCCAGACCAAGGATCAGGAGATCAGCGGCGGACATAGGGGAGACCGTGGTGTTGCGCGCGTGCTGGTAGCGTTTCGCGAGCGCCCTGCAAAGCCGGCCCGCGCCG